>JAITBE010000077.1 GCA_031283755.1 Spirochaetaceae bacterium | reverse complement strand
AGAAGCCGCTTCTTTTCCGCTTCCGTGAGCCTGACATGATATTTCTTTTGTTTCATAATTGCCCCCTCCTACCTGGGTGAGGGTAATATAATACAATCTGTTTAGTCTTTACAAGGTACGCAGGCGGACTCTACAGGTCAGCGAGTGGCGGAATTTCCGCTCCCCAGCGGTCTTAATAGTTAAGCTCAAAATACCTGCAACGCCATCACAACTGCTTCCTCGCAGGGCATCGCCTCCCGCCCCCCGGCCTCTTCCCCATGAAAACACCCTGGCATTTTGACCCCTGACAATAGCCGTAGGGGAGCGGAAATTCCCCCGTGAGCGCGCCCGATAAGGCACGCGAAACATTGAGCGTGGTAACTCGAAAAGGTAACATGGTGTAGGCCCAAAAGAAGCTGCGGTTACCGGAAAAGGTTTGAGGCCGCCCGGAGGAGACCCTCCCGGGGCTCCGTAGGCGAATTCTACAGGCTAGCGAACGGGGGGAATTTCCGCTCCCCTACGGGTTTTAATACCAAGGGTCAAAATGGTAGTATCACGTCATGGATATTTTAGCAAAACTGCGGGAAACCGGTGCCGTAGGCGGGGTAAAGCCCGGAACCGGCCGGGCCGCCCTGGACGAATTTATCCGCTCCGGGGTCGGATTCGTATCCTCCCATTCTCCCATCGTGGAGGCCTACTACCGGGCGGTTCGGGACCTTATGAACTGCGTGGTCCCCTCGGCTTCCGGGGGAGCCATGTTGATTGAGGGGGCCGAGTTTATCGGCGCCTGGCTGGAAAGTACCGGAACCGTCAGCGCGGAACTGCTCTCCCGGTTTTGTCCCCAGGCCGCCCGGGAAACCTTTGAACTTTTCGCGGATTTTCAACGGGAAGACGGCCTTATCCCCTATAAACTCCTCCCCTCGGGCCCCAATTTCAGACAGGTCCAGATGGTAAGCCCCCTGGCCCGGAGCGTCTGGAACCATTACCGCCTGTACGGGGACCGGCGATTTTTGGAAAAGATGTACCGGGCCATAGCCCGTAACGACCAATGGCTGGAGACCTACCGGAATACCCGGGGAACCGGCTGCGTGGAGGCCTTTTGTACCTTTGACACCGGAGCCGACGCCTCCCCCCGGTTTTGGCAGGTTCCGGACACGCCCTGGCAAGGCGATCCCGCCCAATACGACCCGGATTCGCCGGTCCTGCCCTTCCTGGCGCCGGACATGACCGCCAACGTGTATTGCCAGCGGAAATACCTGGCCCTTATGGCCCGGGAATTAGGCCTCCCGGATCCGTCCTGGGAGGCAAAAGCCCGGCAGAGCCTGGAAAGCCTCATGGACCACTGCTACGACAAAACCGACCAATACTTTTACGACCGGGACCGGCACGGCCGGTTTGTCCGCATCCAAAGCGATAACCTTATCCGGGTGCTGGCCTGTGAAGCCGGGGACGATGCCCTCTTTGAAGACGCCCTCCGGCGGTATCTGCTCAATACCAAAAAGTTTTTCTGCCGTTACCCCATTACCACCATCGCCATGGACGAGCCGGCCTTCAGCCAGTCCTTTGAATTTAACAGCTGGGCCGGGCAGGTGAGTTTTTTGACCCAGATCCGGCTGCCCGCGGCCTTTGAATACCATCACCGCTATGTGGAATTGACCTGGATCCAGCACCCGGTTATCTCCGCCCTCGCCCGGTTTAAAAAATTCCCCGGCAGCCTTGATCCCTGGCTCGGCCGCGAAGGCTATGGGGAAAATTACACCCCCGCCATGCTCTGCCTCCTCGATTACCTGGAGCGGCTCTGCGGCATCTTCCCGGCCCCCGGAGGGGATCTCTGGTTTACCGCCCTTATCCCCAAAGGGATGGACCATGGGGAGGTAGTGGCGGAGGAAACCGGATACCGCCGGATTGTGGAGGGGGCCGTCTTTGAATTCATCAACCGGCCGGAGGTTTCGGCGGTGTATAAAAACGGGGAACTGCTCTACCGGTTTCCCGCCGGGGTCAGGCTTATTACGGACCGGCAGGGGGCCCTCCGGGGGCTCATCGGCATGACCGTCCGGCGGGTGGAGGGAGCGGTCCTCTATCAGGGCCGGGCCGTCCCCTTTGCCGTTTCGGGAAACGAGCAGCTGGAATACACGGGGTCAGGCTTCATCAGTATCGCCAATCCCGGGGTGGTCCCCCCCAACTACGGCGATATGGACGCCCTTATCCTCAGATAGCCCCGCCCCCCGGCATTTTGCCTTAGGCGGCTAATACCCGTGGGGGAGCGGCAATTCCCCGGCGGGGGCTAGACGGTCGTGGCCCTTGTCTACGCACGCTTTGGCGTGGCGGTTTTTGTATCACGCCGTGCGCTCCCGCCGGGGAATTGCCGCTCCCCCACGGGTATTAGCGGGGAAAAGGCAAAATACCGGGCTACTTAGGGTGGGGAAGAGGGCCGGCGGATGGGGGGGTGTTACCCGGCGGAAGCCTGAGACGACGGCGTTGCCTTGTGGGTTAGGGAACCGGAGGGGACCTCGGGGGGTGCCGCGGGCTTCGCCGCGGCGCTGGGTACTGGGGCGATTGCCCGGCGGGGAAAGGGTAAAGCCCCGGCGCTTCGCGCGGAGGGGAGTGGTGTTACTCCGCGGTGGCCGGAGATGACGGCGTTGCGGTGGGTTTCAGTGAACCGGGGGCGCTCGCGCCCGGCTTTTTGCCTTTCCCCGCTAAAGTCCGCGGGGGAGCGGCGGAATTGCCCCGCCCCCGGTTCCCTGTCCTCCCCGCAACGCCGTAGACTCAGGCCCATCGCCGGGTAACGCCACCCGCCCCGCCAGCCTCTTCCCCCGCGCGAAGCGTCGGCCTTTTACTTTTCCCGCCAATGCCCGCTGGGGAGGGCCAATTGCCCGGCGGGGGCGCACGGCGTGCTACAAAAACCGCCACGCCAAAGCGTGCGTAGACTCTGGCCACGACCGTCTAGCCCCCGCCGGGGAATTGGCCCTCCCCAGCGGGTCTTAGCCGCCTAAGGCAAAATGCCGGGGAGGGAGCGTTTTGGCGGTCATCGACGCAAAAAGCTCCCGGGCCTGGTCCCGGCAAAGGGTCTGAATCGAAGGATCGTTGAGGAACACCCGGAAGGCCTTTTCCCGGTCCTCCCCAAAGGCCGCTTCGACGATGCCCTCCTGGTTGTAAAGGTGGTGAAGGGTGAGGTTTCGGATGTCGCCGGGCAGGCCGTCGCTCACCAGGGGCTGGATGTTGTCCCGGGAGAATTCCGCGTTGGTCTCCACCACCGGCCCCAGGGGAAAATCGGGCATTTGGCCCTTGTTCGGCAGGTTCACGTTGGTTACGAGGTTCCCCAATCCCAGGAGGGCCTTCATGATCCGCAGCCCCTCCTCCCCGGAATGAACCGGAAGGAGCTTTTCTTTCCCATCCCGGTAGGCGGCGGCTTTTGCTTCCAGCTTTTTCCGGTTTTCGATCCGGTACGAAACCGGGGTAAGGCTGAATTTCCACTCCCGAACCTGTTCCGGGTTGGCCAAATACCAGGAGCGGGGACAGAATTCCGCCAGGTGCCGGTCCCCCGCGGCGGCGATAAGACCGTAGCGGCGGAACAGGTCCAGCTTGACCCGTTCCGCGGAGCTGAAGTAATCGTTTTCCCAATTTTTTTCCCCCGGCGCCTCAAAGCCCTTGTCAGCGTATTTTTCGGCAAATTCCGCGTAATAGGGAACAATATCGATATTTTTCCACGACGCCCGGTCTATCCAGGTAAAGTGGTTTATCCCCAGCACCCGGGTTTTGATCTCCTCCCGGTTGATGGTCCCCGCCGCCGCTCCCGCCTCTTCCAGCACCGTCCTGAGCAGCTTTTGGGTATTGAACACCTCATGGCAGCATCCAAAGGCCTTGATCTCCGGGAATTCCCGGTACAAGGTTCGGGTACAGACGCTCATGGGATTGGTGTAGTTGAGGACCCAGGCATCGGGAGCCCAGGTCTTGATTGCCCGGGCAATCTCCCGGAACTGGGGGATGGTCCTGAGGGCCCGCATCAACCCTCCGGGGCCGGCGGTATCCCCCACGGACTGGTAGATACCGTATTTTTCCGGTTCATGGACATCTACGGCCATTTCCTCAAAATCCCCGGGAAGGATGGAGATAAAAACAAAATCACTGCCAATGAGGGCGTCTTCCAGGGAAGGGCCGGCGCTGAAGGTCCAGCGGCCGCGGTTGTTTTCCGCCATAACCCGGTTACCGATAATTTCGTTATCCCGGGCCGCGGATTCCTTGAGGTCGTAGAGGTGGATAGTCCCGGCGATTTCTTTTTCAAAGGCCAGATCCTGGATCAGCACCCAGGCCCAATTTCGGGAACCGCCGCCAATATAACAGATTTTTATCCTGTCAAGAACCGTGTTCATATAAGCTCCTTACAGGAAAACTCTGAAAACTGTAGTCTTCAAAACTTCCCTACAGATACCGTTTGGATTCCTTTCCGGTTACTTCGGCGTATAATTCGATATACCCCTTGGCGGTACTGGCGGCGATTTTCCCCAGCAGAACCTCCTCCACCTGGAAAAGCCCCACCTCGGCGGACATGGACACGTCGATACGGATGGGTTTTTCCTTCCCCGCGGAGATCCGCACATACGTTATGGCATTGGCGGAATATTTGTGGATATCCCCTACCCGGGGGCCGCTTGCCAGGGCTATGGGGATCCGGGCCCGGCCTTTTTCCATATCACAGCCGTCGGCCACCAGGATCACCCCCGCTTCCAGGGAATGGATGGTCCGGTTCCCCATATGTCCGCTGATAGATTCCAGGGCCACGGAACGGACCGAAACCCGGAGCAGTATATTGTCAGGATATATCCTTTGGAGCAGCCGGTCTATAAGGGGCGCGGCAAGGTAACTCCCGTGAATTTCGTGATCCTGGCGTCCCATGGTCATTCCCACGTCATGAAGAAATCCCGCCATAAGCACCGCCACCAGGCTGTCTTCAAAATCCCCGGACTCCTCCAGCTCAAGACTGGTTTTGATCCGCGCCTTTCTGAATAATTCCATCATCCGCAGGGTGTTCAGGGCCACCGTGCGCATATGTACCGGGCCGTGGTCATTGTACCCCAGCCGTTTGATGGAAACCGTATTGGCGTAATCCTGCATGGCCCGTATTTCACTATCCCCCAGGAGGAATTCGGCGGCCTTGGTAGCTTTACCCGAAGGGGACAAGACATTAACAAGGGCCAGTATTTTTTTATCCAGAGACAATTCTTTTAATGATCGCATATCTATATTATAACTCAAAAGGGAGAAAGCGAACCGAACCCGCCGGCCGGTATCCCTTAAATCTCCGGGGCATTTTCCAGAAGATAGTTTTCCGCCTCCCGGTTCCACAACCCCTGATAACGGCCGCAGATCTCCGCGAGTTTTGCGAAGAAGGGGTCTTTTTTACCCTTTTCCCCAAAGTC
>JAITBE010000022.1 GCA_031283755.1 Spirochaetaceae bacterium | reverse complement strand
ACATATACCCCGCGAAACATTTCGGTAATGAATTATCTGAAAGAATGTTTATCCACATACTTTGGCATGAGGCCGTTCTCTAATCTCCTAAATCCAGCCTAATAGCTGTGAACGGTTACCAAGAAACAGTGGCAGGTAGAATTGTTTTTCAAGTGGATAAAACAGAACCTGAAGATAAAGTTGTTTTGGGGAACCGATGAGAATGCGGTGTTCAGCCAGATATGGGTGGCGCTTATCATAGCTGTTTTATTATGGATATGCAAAACGATAGACGGGGTAATAGCTTCCACCCATCAGATATTGGAAATGATAAAAACAACCCTTCTTGCAAAAGGGTCCATCCTGGAATTATGTACGAACAAACCACCACTGCTTAAAATCGTTTCACCTCAGCCCTTTCTGGAGGATTTGTTATGATTAAACCGGACAGCAGTGACAAATTATCATGACACGGATACTGGCGTTCCTTTGTAAAACGATGTTTTTCTCTAAGTTCTCCAATCTTATATGATTGAGCCCAATTCTGATAACGATATCCTATAAGCCGGAGCGCTTATCTTTCTACGCCGGCTCTGGGGCGCCCGTACCGGAAAATAATTCCGCCGCCAGACGGCAGAGCCCTTCGGAACCGGCCTCCGCCGGGGTATGGGCCTCCAGGCCAAACTCCGCCGCCCGGGCTGCGGTGGCGGCCCCGATGCAGAGGGCCTTGACCCTTTGGCCGGGACAGGCGGCGGCAAAAACCGGTACCGCCGAGGGGCTGGAGAAGAATACGAAATCGAAGCGGCCTTGGCCGATAATGTCCAGGGCCATAGGCTTGCCTTGAGCGGGGAGGGTCTCGTAGACGGTCAAGTCCCGAAAGGGGATCGCCCTTTCCCGCAAAACCCCGTCAAGGCCCTTTTCATTGATCCGGGAACGGATCAGCAGGGCCTCTTCACCGGGGGACATCCGTTCCGCCAGGGCCAGGCCCAGTTCCGTTCCGTTGAAGACCGGGGGCATACAATCGGGAATAAAGCCCCGCCCGGCCAGGGCCTTTGCCGTGGCCGGCCCGATGACGGCGAATTTGCGGTCCGCAAAAAAACGGAGGTCCCCGCCGGAACCGAGGAATCCGTTGAAGAAGCAGTTAACCCCCGAGGCGCTGGTAAATACCAGCCATTGACCGGACCCGGAGATCTTGCGCCAAGCGGATCCCCAATCGGATAGGGGCCGGATTCTGATACAGGGGAAGGGTATGGCCCTCCCCCCCAGGGCGCGGATTTTATCGCAGGTTTCGGCATTATATGGTTCCGGCCGGGTTACCACAATCCGGGCTCCCCTAAGGTCCGGTTCCGCCGCTTCTTCGGCATGGAGGCGCTCCACCGGAATCTTGTAAGCCAGGGAACATACCGGGCCTATCACCACCAATACGGGGGCCCTGCCGGGGGAGCCGGGCTCGTCCTCCTTTTCCGGCTCCGTGTTTTCTAAAGAGCCCAGGATGGTGCGGAACACCCTCTGCCTGGGGGTGGTGCCCCCGGCAATGACCGCCGCCGGGGCGTCGGGGGAGAAGCCCTCCCGGATAAGGCGGCGGGATATTTCCCCCAGGGCGGAACCTCCCATAAGGATTACCAGGGTTCCCTCCGCCGAGGCAAGTCCCCGTAAGACTTCCGGTTCCGGCGGGCCGTCTTCCCGTCCGTGCCAGGAAATGATATGCAGGGCCGAACTGAGCCCCCGGTGGGTAACGGGGATCCCCGCCCCGGCGGGGACCGCCAGTGCCGAACTGATCCCCGGTACGGCCTCCACGGGGATCCCCGCCTCCGTAAGGGCCAGGAGTTCCTCTCCGGCCCGGCCAAAGAGAAAGGGGTCCCCTCCCTTCAAACGTACCACCCGTCTACCCTGCCGGACTTCCTCTATTAATATGCGGTTGATCTCTTCCTGGGGGAGGGGATGATGTTGCGGGGCCTTGCCGGCCTTAATCAGCCGGGCCTCCGGGGGAAGGGTAAGAAGGATCTCCTCGGAGACAAGCCGGTCATAAACCACCGTTTCGGCCCGGTCCAGAAGCTCCCGGCCCCTAAGGGTAAGGAAGGCCGGATCCCCCGGCCCGGCGCCGATAAGCCAGACCTTGCCGGTCCTCACCGTTCTTCCCCATTGGACAGGAGCCGCCGGGCCAGGGATTCCGCCAATTCATAGGCCCGGTCCCTGGGGCCGGAAATTTCTTCTATGGAGAAGGGGGAAGCGGCGCCGGCGGCGTAGAGGGCGATGATGGCAATTTCCGTGCCGGAGATCCGGGCAAAGGCGGCGGCGGGGGAGTGGCAGCCGCCCCCCAGCGCCCGGATGAGCCGCCGTTCCGTCCGGGCCTCTTCTTCGGTCACCGGGTCCCGCAGGGCGTCAAGGAAGGCGTAGTCCTCCCCCCTCCTTCCCTGGAGGGCCAGCACTCCCTGTCCCGCCGCGGGGACCATGTCCCGGACGGAGAAGTAATACCCCGGCCTGTCTTTGACGCCCAGCCGCTCGATGCCCGCGGCGGCCAGGATCAGGGCCCCGAATTGTCCCTGGTCCAGTTTTGCCAGCCTGGTAAGTACGTTACCCCGGATGGGCGCCACGGCAATATCCGGGGCCCGGGCCAATAGCTGGATCCGCCGCCGTGTACCGGAACAGCCCAGGGGAGAAATGCCGGGCTGCCCAAGGGGCAGCGCCGCTCCGGGGGATAACTCGGTAAAATTGCCGGCCTTCCCGGTCCCGGAATTTTTGGGCAGGATCAGCATATCCCGGGGATCTCCCCGCCGGGCCATGCCGGCGATGGGTAAGAGTTCATCCTGTTCCAGGGCCATATCCTTGAGGCTGTGGACGCAGAGGTCCACCTTATTTCCGGCCAGGGCCTGTTCCAGAGCGCCGGTAAAGAGGTCCTTCCCGCCGGCGTCCCCTTCCAGGGGGAGTTCCGGGTGCAGGTCCCCCCGGGTCTTCATGGTAACCAAGCGGAGGGAAAGTTCCGGATGGGCCTGGGCAATGATTCCCATCACAAGCCGGGTTTGGGCCACCGCCAGATCGCTTTCCCTGCTGCCAAATCGAATTTCCCGGACCAAGGCCGTCTCCTTTAAACAAGTTCCCTAAGGGCCCTATTGGTTTTTCGTTACCACCAGGCGGATGAGCCGGTTAAGCCCCTCCCGCCAGCCGGTTTCCGTTTCCCCGGAGGGTCCGCCGTCCTCATCCTTATCGCTCCCGCCTTTTCCGCCGTCATTGCCATCGTCCCCGCCCTTGCCGTCGTCCTTGCCGCTGTCCCCGCCATTGCCATTCTCCCCCCGGAGCCGCCGCCGCTCGTTCTTGAGGGTCTCTATTCTTTCCCCCAGGTTGGAGGGCCAGCTATTGTCCAGTTCTTCCCGCAGCCGGGCCGTGAGGCCGGGACAGGCGCCGGAACTGCTGAGCCCCGCCACCAGTTCCCCCCGCCGTACCAGGGCGGGGAAAAAAAAGCTGCACAACCGGGGATCATCCGCCGCATTGACCAGGATCCCCTCCTTTAGCGCATCGGCGGCGACCCGCCGGTTAAGGTCCCGATCATTGGCCGCGGCGATTACCAGGCCGGCCTTTTGCAGGTCCTCCGCCCCGGCATATTCCCTGGTTTCCAGGGTCAAGAAGCCCTCCCGGGCCAGGGCCCGGATAGTCCCGGAAGGCTCCGGGGCTATAACGGTCAGGGAGACCTCGAAATCAAGCATGGTCCGGACCCGCCGTTCCGCCACGGAACCTCCCCCCACCAGGGTACAAGCCGACCCGGCTAAATTTACAAAGAGCGGGAAATAGGGCACTATACCTCCGGCGCCGCCGGGACGGAGATCGCTTCCTCTTCAGCCTGTCCCTGACGGATCAGGAAGCTCTTCAATTCCGGCGGGTCCCTCTGAAATGATATGATAACATAACACAGGGAAGGATCAAAGGCGAGGCGGATATCCTCTGCGGAGGGCCGGGCGGGGGTCGCCGGGTGGCTGTGAAAATTGCCCAGGAGGACCCATCCCCTGTTCCGTATGTCCTTGATCACCCGAAATTGTTCTGTTGGGTCCATGGAAAAATGTTCCGCGCTCCGGTCCGTGTTGGTCAAACCGTATACGGCCCGGACGGTTTTTTCTTCCCCCCGGACTTCCCCGGCAATAAGGCCGCAGGACTCGTTAGGCAGCCCCTGTCTGCCGTGGAGGATCATGGCTTCCCGGTGTTCCGGCGGGAGGATCAACATGGGGCCCGCCCTGTCCCATCCGCCCCTGTGCCGCCCCCCATATATATAGAAGAATTCCACCACCGCCCCTGCCTGCACCATGACGGTATCAAAATCGGAGCGGGGCACCAGTTCCTCGTTTAGCTGCACCGTTACATAGAGGGGGTCACTTATCTTGAGCTCCTCCAGCATCCGGGTAACGCTGACTTCCCCGGATACTTCCACGGGTTTTCCATTCGCCGTTATGGTCACGGTTTACTCCTTTCTCTAAGAATACATATAAAAACTATGGGTATTCTATTGAATTTTTGGGTTCTTGGCAAGGATTTCTATTGACATTATTTTTGATATATAATATTAATAATATGTGAATTATAGGTTATTAATACTATTATTTTAATATGAATTCTAGGAACTAATTTATGGATATTACGGAACATTCCAGGTTGGGCCGCCTACCGGGCAGCTTATCACCCGGGTTAAAGCATTCGTGGAAATGCTTTCATAATGAGGGAGTGGGCAGAATGACAGGGCAACGTCATTTAACTTAGCCGAACAGTGTGCGATAAAGGAAATCGTCGCTGAAGGCAGCCCGGAACATTTTCCTGCGGACGCTGAATCGTTTTTCAGGTATGGCGGTCTTTCGCAGGAGATGCAACGCCGCTTTTCTCATCACATTCAGATTTTCCGCCGCATGCTTCGTCCGTGACCGGCACGCGTCGTCCCCAAAAAACCCGTCCAGAAACCCGTGCAGACTGTTTTCGATTGTCGAGTGCCCTCGGATGATGAGCGCGGCTTCTTCCCCATCCAACCCCCGGTTGCTGAGGTAATAGCGGCTGTCCACCGTGGTTTTCCCGTTTTCCACGCAACGGCGCCGGTACCATATGATAGTCATGAGGTCCTTCCCCTGCTCTTTGCCGCTCAGCCAGCCTAGGGTCTCCTCCGTCAGCGCTTCCCGGCTCTCCTGCCGCCCGTGGTTTTTCTCAAGGCCGCTCCTCCACACATCCGCAGGCGGATTCCGCCCCCAATCCTCCTCCACATACTCGAAATACTCTTTGATCTCCCGGTACACCGTCGGCTGGTTTTCTTTCACCGACAGCACCTAGTCCGCTTCTTGTTCCCGTATCTTCGCCGCTCTATCCGTCTGACACCCCATCGCGTC
>JAITBE010000260.1 GCA_031283755.1 Spirochaetaceae bacterium | reverse complement strand
GGGGAACTTACCGGGACTATCCGGGTCCTGTTGGATCGGGCGGAGGAATATGCCGCGGCGGTCATGCCCGGTTATACCCACCTCCAGCGGGCCCAGCCGGTGACGGTGGGCCATCACCTTACCGCCTGGAGCGTTGCCCTGGAGCGGGACCGGAGCCGTTTTTCCGACGCCCTCACCCGGCTGGACGAATGTCCCCTGGGGGCGGGGGCCCTGGCGGGGTCCGGCCTTCCTTTGGACCGGGATGCCGTGGCAAAAGCCCTGGGTTTTGCCCGGCCAACCCTCAATACCATGGATTCCGTGGCGGACCGGGATTTTGCCCTGGAACTCGGCGCGGTCTGCGCCATCACCATGATCCACCTTTCCCGGTTCTGCGAAGACGTGGTTATCTGGGCCAGCGAGGAATTCAAGTTTGTTAACCTGGCCGAATCCTGGAGTACCGGTTCCTCAATCATGCCCCAGAAAAAAAACCCTGATTTTGCCGAGCTCATCCGGGGCAAGGCGGGGCGGACTACGGGGAACCTGGTTACCCTCCTCACCCTCCTCAAGGGACTCCCCTATGCCTATGATAAGGATCTCCAGGAGGACAAGGAAAGCCTCTTTGACAGTCTGGACACGGTCAAAGTCTGTCTCAGGATGTTTAGGGGGATGATGGAAAGTCTTGTTTTTAACCGGGAACGGATGGAAGCGGCCTGTATCGGAGGTTTTCTGGAGGCCACCGATGCGGCGGAATACCTCGTCCGCCGGGGTCTTCCTTTTCGGAAGGCCCACGAAACCGTTGCCCTCCTGGTTCGGGATTGTATACAAGGGGGGCAGCGGAGTATCATCGAACGGAGTCTTTCGGAACTCAAAGCCCGGTCGGAACTTTTTGAGGCCGATATATACCAAGCCCTGAGTCCCGCGGCTTGTGTAGCCGCCCGAAAACTCCCCGGAGGCCCTGCGCCGGAGGAAGTACGAAGGCAGATAGGGGTGTTGCGAAAAAAATTGGAGGACCTTGATCATGGCTGAACAGGGAAATGACCTCCGAACTCAACTGGGCCACGGCGGTTACCTGTTCCCCGGATATCAGCCATATAGATCCTTCGATAATATGGCCTAAGGGCTAAAGCCGGGGCTTCCGGAGCTGTAGAAATTCACAATCCTCCCTCCCGTCCCTGGTTCCATGGCCGAATGGATCTAAGGTAACGGATCGCCGCGAGACCGTCGGCCGCGCTGGAGCGGGGTTCATGGGTCCTGTCCCGGACACAGCGGACCGCGTCTTTTACCATGTTGGCAAAGTAGCCGGTGGGGCCCTTAAAGGCCCTTTCGGTTTTGGTAAGGGATCGGAACCCCTTTGCATAGGGGCTGGGGCCGCTTTCCCAGACCTCAAAGAGGCCGTTACCGATCCTGAGGCGGCCTGCCTCGCAGGAAAATTCCAGTTCAAAGATCAAATGGTCCCGTTCCGCCCCCAGCTCGATGAGGACGGGGACCGTTCCGGGCGGGATCAGCCTCCTTCCGCCGCCCTTGACGCCGGCAGGGGCCAGGATGCCGGCGAGGTAAGCGGTCCCGGTTCTGTCCGAGAGGGACGCCCCCCAGGAGCGGCGGTGCCAAAGGCGGAGGCCCGAAAGGTACATGAGGGCGTCCACCATGTGGGTCCCGTCATGCCAGAGCAGGTCCAGGAGCCGGCGGCGCTTCCCCATGCAAAGCCGCCCGGAGGCGCTGAGGAGCCGGCCCAGGCGGCCTTCCTCCAGAATGGTCCGGGCCTCTCCGTAATCGGCGGCGTAACGCCGTTCGTGGTTGGTGATGATCCTGATTTTTCCGCTCCGGTGGAGGGCGGCGATTTTCCGGGCGCCCCCAAGGGTATCAGCCAGGGGTTTTTCGCAAACCGCCGCGGGAATATGACAAGCCGCGGCCAGGGCGCAGTAATAACCATGACTGTCTGGATGGGTGGCGATGTGGAGGATGTCCGGGGAAGTTTCCTTCAACATGGTTTCCGCGTCGGCGTAGACCGGGCAGCCCCAGCGTTCCGCGAAAAGTCTCCGCCGTTCCCCGTCCCCGTCGGATCCCGCCGCGAGGATACAATCCGGGTCCGCCGTTATTGCCCCGGCGTGGGTACAGGGCTTTTCCCGCAGGGGGTCATCTTCCAAAAGGCTCCCGATCCTCCCCAGCCCCACAATCGCGGCCTTCACCTTCCTCACCCCTCCCGCCTCACCGTTATTCGCTTATCCCGCCGGGAATTGAGGAGTGAATACATCACCGGGGTAACAAAAAGGGTCATCAGGGAACTCACCGTAAGGCCCCCCACAAAGGTTTTACCTATGGGCTGGATAGTGTCCGCCCCGGCGCCGGGGAAAAAGGCGATGGGGAACATCCCCAGGATGGTGGTAAGGCTGGTCATCAGGATGGGCCGCAGCCGGTTCCGGCCTGCTTCCAGGCAGGCGTCCCGGACCAGCATCCCCCGGGCCCGGAGGGTGTTGGTATAATCCACCAGGACTATGCCGTTGTTCACCACTACTCCCACCAGGGCGACCACCCCCACCGCGGAGAACATGGACATGGCTTCCCCACCGATCTTGTAGATCCAGATCACGCCGATAAAAAGGAGGGGGATGGAAAAAAAGATGATCAAGGGATCCACAAAGGATTCAAACTGGCTGGCCATAACCCCAAATACCAGGAACACCGCCGCGGCGATAATAAAGAAAAAACGGCGGTTATAGGTCTCAATCTCCCGGGCCTCCCCCAGGTAATGTACCGTGACCCCTTCTTGGGGAATAAGGTACTGCTCAACCGTGGCTTCCAGGCGTTTTTGCATCTCCGTAACGGCGATACCCTGGGGCAGATCCCCCGAGACCCGGACCACCCGTTCCTGATTTTCCCGGCGTATAGAGGCGGGGGAACGGTTTTCCACGATCCGGGCAATATTGGCGATGGGTACCCGCTCGCCGCCGCGGCTCATCACAAAAATAGCGTCCAGATTGGGGAGCCCCATCTGGTCCTGATCCCGGAGCATCACCTCCACATTGATAAGTTTATCCCCCTGGGAGATAGTGGCCGCGGTGGTGCCGTTCATGGCGGTCCTGATTTCGGAGGCCGCCGCCTGAGGGGAGACCCCTAAGGCCGCGGCCCGTTCCCGGTCTATATCGATCTGAAGCTGGGGGGCTCCCTCGTCCAGGTTTACCGTGGGGTTTTCAATCTCCGGCAAATACCGGATCATGATGTTCCGGATTTCCTCGGCGATTACCATGATGGCCCCGGCGTCCCGGGAACTGACGGCGATTTCCACCGCCGAGGTACTCCCCATGCTCCGGCCCGCCCGGAAGGTGATCTCGCTTCCGGGGAAATTCGAGATATGGGGGGTGAGTTTTTCGATGATCCTCGTGGGGGTATCGATCTGTTCCGCCGGAGGGGGCAGGGTGATCTGGATACTCCCCTGGGTGCGGCCGCTCCGCCGAGTGGTGATAATGAGGTTCCGGTAGCCCTTAACCTGTTCCCGGATAATATCCTCCAGGGCGGTCACCACTTTTTCGGTGGCTTCGATTACCGTCCCCTGGGGCATGGCGATGCTGATATTCACCGAATCGTCGGTCCTGCTGCGGATAAACATGTTCATCCCGATGCCGGAAAACTGCAAAAGGGAATAACCCAGGATGAGGAGGACGAGGAGCAGCACCAGCATACGGTGGTCCAGGCAGTAATCCAGGGCGGCTTTGTACCCGTTATCCAGGGCCCGGAAAAACCCTTCCATGATCCCGTCGATTTTTCGGAGCAGTCCCAGCTTGAGGGGTTTCTGCCGCCGGGTATCGAGCTTGAGGATGGGGCCGCAGAGGCTGGGTACCAGGGTAACCGCCACCACCAGGGAACAGGAGAGGGAGATCACTACGGTAAAGATCAGGTCGTTAAAAAGCTGACCCATCATTTCCAGATCGTTTTTGTAGATAATCAGGGGCACGAAAACGCAGAGGGTGGTGGCGGTGGAGGTAACAATCGCCCGGGTCATCTCCTGGCTTCCCAGGATCGCGGCGATCTCCGGCTTGGCCCCCCGTTCCCGGTAGTTGTGGACGTTTTCCAGGATCACGATGGAGGCGTCCACGGTCATCCCCAAGCCCAGGATCAAGCCGGTCATGGTGAGGAGGTTCAGGGAAAAGCCGAAGACCGACATAAACATCAGGGTAAGGAGGATCGATATGGGGATGGAAAGGCCGATGACCAGGGTGCCTTTGACGTTCCGCAAAAACACAAAGAGGACCAGCATGGCTAGCAATGCCCCTTGGAAGGCGTTGGAATAGACCTGATTAAGGGTGGCGTTGATCAGGGAAGTATTGTCCGAGAGGACCTCCAGGGTTATCCCCCGGGGAAGTTCCGTGTTGATCCCCTCCAGGGCGTTCCTGACCCGGTTTGCCACCTGGACAGAGTTGCTGTCGCTTTCACTGGTAACCTGGATATAGACCCCGCTTTGGCCGTTCACATAGACCCGGGCGGAATTGTCGTTGTAGGCCAAGGTCACGCCGGCCACATCCTCCAGGCGCACTACCTGGGAACGGTTCACCCGCCCGGCGGCGGAATTAAGGGGTGAAATCGCCACGGTCTTAACCACCAGCCGGTTTATATGATCGATGGTGGTAAGTTCCTGCCTGGTAAGGAGCTGGTACTCCCTGACCCCCCGGGTCAGGCTGCCCCCGGAAGAAAGGATATTTTGCCCCCGCAGGGCGCTCGTGATATCGCTTAGGGTCAAATTAAAGGCCGCCAGGCGGTTCAGGGACACCGCCACCTTGACGATCTGGGTGGTACCCCCGGTAACATCCGCGGCGGCGACCCCCTCGATCCGTTCTATACCGGCCTGGATCTCGTCTTCCGCGAAGATCCGGAGCTGATCCGGGGGGTAGTTTCCCCGGACCACCAGGCGCATGATGGGCATGGCGGACATATCGAAACGCCGTACCACGGGGCTTCCCGCCCCGTCGGGGAGGGAATTGGCAAGACGGCTCACCAGGGTCTGGGCGTCGGCCATGGCCTTGTCCATATCGGTACCATAGGCGAAATTGAGGTTAATAAAACTGGACTCAAAGGAAGAATTGGAGGTCATTTCCGTAAGTCCCTGGGAAGACGCCAGGACCTTTTCCAGGGGATCCGTAACATTCCGCTCCACATCGGCGGGTCCCGCTCCGGGGAAGGAGGTAAACACCGATAATACCGGCCTCGTGGTGGAGGGGAAGAGGTCCACCGCGAGGTTCGGAATCAAAGTAGCGGCTACCCCCATGGCCAGGGCGTAGAGGATCACGATGGTGACCGGCCGTTTTACCGAATATTTGGGGATATTCACCGTTTCTCCTAGTCGATTATCCTGACCGGATCCTTATCGGTAAGGAAATTCTGGCCCGCGATTACCACCGTTTCCCCCAGGTCTGCTCCGGAAGCAACTTCAACGAAGGTTTCATTTTCCAGTCCCAGGGTTATCTCCCGCCGTTCCGCCCGGTTGTTTTGATCCACCACAAAAACGATCCAGGACCCGTAGGTGTTGATCACCGCCTCCCGGGGGATAACCGGTATATCCACGGCCGATTCGGTCACCAGGCTGAGGGTTACAAACATCCCCCCCTTGATCCGGGGATCCTGATGGTTAAAGCGGAGTTGTATTTTTAAGGTCCTGCTGGCGGGGTCCAAAATAGGACTTACCTCGTCCACCGTGGCGGAAAAACTCTCCCCGCTCATGGCTTCAAAGACCGCCTGGGCTTCCAGACCCCGGCGGATGACGGTGGCGAACCGTTCCGGGATAAAGGTCTCCACCGCGAGGCTCCCGGGATCTCCCACCAGATACAGGGAGGTTTGGGCCGAGACCGTGTCCCCGGGATTAAGCGGGGCCTGGAGGATCGTCCCGGTAATAGTGGAAACCACGGGACTTTGGGAATAAACTTCTCCCGGCCGGGAGGGATCCACCATGGCTACGATTTGACCTTTCCAAACCGTATCCCCCGGCTGGAGCCGGATTTCGGTGAGTTTCCCCCCCACGGTAGGAAAGATCGACACCTGGGTCCGCATAATCACGTCCCCGTTCACCACGAGGTATTTTTCTATGGTTCCCCGGCTCACCGGGGCAACCCGTACCGCGGTGGCATTCCTGCCGGGCCCTCCCTGGCCCCCCCCCTGCCCGGAACCTCCCGGCGGCGGCGCCCCCGGAGCGCTCCGGGCTTCCGGGGCCTGTCCCCCAACACCCGATAAAACAATCCGGTTTCTATAGGTAAAAAAGATCAGGGCGGCGACGATGATCATAACAAAAATAATAATCACCGTTACCACCCTGGAGGCTTTGGTATTTTTCACCCCCCTCTCCTCAAAAATTCCCTCCAATCAATGTTGAGGGCGGCGGCCAGGTCCAAGATCATGGTTTGATAGGCCAGTTCATCGGTCAAAAGCTGCTGCCTGGCTTCGGCCATACGGTTCCTGGTATCTTCCAGGGTGAGTAATTCCACGGTGCCGTTCCGGAAACCTTCTTCGGTTAATTCATAGGTCCGTTCGGCTATCTCCACCCGGAGCCGGGATATCTCAATGCCGGCCCAGGAATCCCGGAGCTGGGCCGAAACGGAACGGATGCCGGTCCGGGCGGTATCTTCAATGTTTTTTAGTTCCAGTTTGGCCTTTTCCACCTCCGCCCGGGCGGACCGGAGGGCCTGATCCTTCACGGTTCCCGGAATCCAGCCGTCCAGGGGAATTGCCACGGTGATACTTCCACTGAGATTATCGGTAAATTCCCGGAAATAATTCCCGTCATAGGAGGCGGAGAGGTTTAACGAAGGCCCCCGGGAACTAAGAAAGGTTTGGGTCCGGGTGTTTTCCAGCTGTTCTATCTTCTGCCACTGGCTTATGATATCCGGCCGCTTGGGAAGGTACTCCCGGATCAACTGTTCCGGATCAACCTCAAAGGGCGCCACTTCGATGGTCCCCTCCAACCGGGGTTCGGTATTTTGATCATACCCCAGAAGCATGAGAAATTCCCGTAAGGAAGCATAATATTCGGTCCGGGCCCGGTTCAGGTTGAGTTTTTCCGTTTCCGCGCTAAGCTGGCTTTGCAGGTAGGCCAGGCTGCTGATAAAACCGTTCTCAAAGGAGATGCGGTTTTTTTCGAGCTGTAACTCCGCCAGGTTTAACACCTCCTCCCGGATGGAAAGATTTTCCTTTTGGGCAAGCAGATTGTAAAAAGTCCGGCTTACCTGGATTTCTATCTGCTGCCGGGCTTGTTCATAGCTGAAAAGCCGGCTCTGATACAAAAGTTTGATCCGTCCCAGGGTACTCAGGATCCGTTCATTCAGACTGATGGAGGCCCTGAAATTCAGGGTATAGGTAACGGGATCCCTGGATGAAGATTGGACGGTTTTTTCAGTCAGGGGGCTGGCGGCGTAACTCACCCCGGCCCCGATGGTGAGACTGGGAAAAAATTGGGCCCAGAGGGTGCTTGCCTCTTGTTTGGCGGTTTGCAGATCAATAGCGTTGATCTGCAGGCTGATACTTTGGGCTACCGCCCGCTCCACCGCCATCTCCAGGGTCAAAGCGGGGGGCGCCGCCGGGGCAGGGGAGTCTGTTTCTTCTGCAAAAACCGCCGGGGATATGGATAACCATAGAAAAAAAACACCCAGAAAAACGGACCGCATAGGGACCTCCGTATGCCGAATTTATAGGAATACCCCCTATAAATTAAAAAAAATAAATGAATTTATGGTTACACCGGAATTGGTTCTAAAATTCTGATCCCGCCGGACCGCCGGGTTTTGAAGCCGCCCCCGGCTCTAAGAACCGATACCGGGCCGGAGTCCTCTAGGGCTTACCGGCGAGGATTTCCATGGTCACCAATCCGTTATAAATAAACTGAACCGCAAAACCGGCCAATATAAGCCCCATGATTTTTTCTATGACGAATATACCCATGGTGCTGAGAAAACCCACGATTAAAACGCTCCCCCGAAGGGCCAAATAGGTACAAAACAGGCCGAGGATAAGGGCGGGAACTAAAAGTGAAAAGGAATAGAACCAATTTTGCCCCGTGGACATGAACATGATAATAACCGTTAATAAACCGGGACCGGCGATAAAGGGTATTGCCAGGGGAAAAAGCGCCACGGAACTGCCCTCTTGGATGGGTACTTTACGAAGTTCCGGTTTGTTGTAGATCATCTCCACGGCGATAAGAAAAAAGAGGATGCCCCCTGAAATATAAAAGGCGCCGGGCATGATGCCGAAAAAATCAAGAAGAAATTTTCCTCCCAATAAAAAGATCAGCAAAACCAAAGCGGCGATCAATATGGATTTTTTGACGATAGAATTTCGGGTTTTTTTATCGAACGGAGCGGTCAGGGAGAGGTATTGGGGAATAATTCCGATGGGATCCATAACAATAAACACGGTAAAGGCTATTTTAAAAAAATCGCGGATCATAAAACACATCATACCCAAAATTCCCGGCCTCTTTCAATAGATTGCCGGGAAACTTTCAAAACCGGTCATTTATCTTGAGAAATAAAAGATGATTGTGGAAATAATTACTTCGTGACAAATTGAAAAAATAGGATATATTACGATAATTATATACTTGAGGTAAAAGATCTGGATAAATCCTTTCCCGGTATCCACGCCCTGGATAAGGTATCCTTCAAGGTCAAACCCGGTTCCGTTCGCCCTTATGGGAGAAAACGGGGCGGGAAAATCCACTTTGATGAAATGCCTTTTCGGCGAAAAGGCATTTCATCACCTACTGGCAGCAGATCGTAAAGGGCGCGATCATCGTTGCGGCGGTCGCCCTGGACATACGGAAGTATCTCAAAAAACGATAAAAGCGGCCATCAATATTAAGAGGAAAGGCGGGCTTTCGACCGCTTTTTCCAAAGCCTTTTTTAAACCCCGTTGGTTTAAAAAAGGCTTTTTTTTAAAAAATTTCCTTGCATATTTTAATAATAGTTATTATTATTAAAAT
>JAITBE010000289.1 GCA_031283755.1 Spirochaetaceae bacterium | reverse complement strand
CCAGGAGAAGATCCCCACGGAAAGGATGTTGATTCCCGCCAGTTTGGCAAGGCGCATGTCCTCTTTCCAGATCTTGTCCTTCCATGCAAGCCACTGTTCCGGGTTGTAATCGCCCCCGTACAGAATATGGGGAATCTTTTTTACTACCGGTGGATACCTCACCCGCGTATAACTGGATTATGCAGCGTATGATACTATCTTATACTTATCCGGAAATACAACACCATGGTTATGAAAAGTTTTGTATATATTTTTTGGGAACTTTTTCAACGAGCCAGATTTTATTTTCCGATAAATAGAATTTATATCCGTCTTCATACATCTTTTTGGCATCGATATATAGTATAACCGGGTTTCCATGCCTTTGTCCGACTTTGACGGCAGTTTCTTCATTCCATGAAAGGTGTACATATTGTCTGTTCATTGATTTTAAGCCGTTTTCCCGTATTGAATTAAGGAACCGGCTTGCCGTTCCATGGTATAAAATATCCGGAGGAATTTTACTTTCCAATTGTAAATCAACAGATATACTGTGTCCTTGATTCGCCCGTATGCTGTTCCCGTCCTCGGATATTATAAAACGCTGCTTGTCGTTATTTTTAACGATGAACTTTATAATATCAAAGGTTAAATCCAAGCTCCTGTATTTTTTAGCATTCGTAATTAATTCTTGAATACTAATCCATCCGTTTGTATCCATATTCAAATGGATAGTTTCAGGTGAATGCCTCAACAGATAACTTAAAAATTTACTTAACTTTACATAAGAATTGTCCATACTTTCCCCTTATTCTCGTATAATAATATATCCGCATAAAATGTTCGCTCATAAGGGTATATTACTCTTATTGGTCTGTCATATAATGCGGTATCCCTTTTTATCAAAAAATCGTATGGCCCTATCGATGAGCAGATCCGCCGCCAAAGTATTCTTCTTTATAGAACTTGTAGAAGGCCCCTTTCGCGCGGGTGTCGATGAAAATCTTCTGATATAGTCCGGCTTTCTTATATAGGTTAAATGTTAAACCGCTGATGAGGCAACACGCTAAATTGACTGTTCCTGTTTATCGTGGTAACCTCAAAACCATGTCCAAACAGGCGGTACGGCAAAAAATCAGAACCCTCCTCCAAACCCTTCCTCCGGAGGCATTTCAAAAAGAGGGATTACAGGTCCTTCCCCTGCTTCGGGAAAGCCCCCTGTGGGAAAAGCATCGGCGGGTCCTGTTTTTTCTCTCCACCGATCGGGAAATTGATACGGTTCCCTTAATGGAAGCGGCCTTTTCCGGTAAAAAAGAGGTTTATGTCCCCAAGATTGAGGGGGAGTCCCTCGCTTTTTACCGGATCTATTCCCCGGACGGTCCCTGGTCATTGGGGGCTTTTAATATTCGGGAACCGGAAACCGTCCGGGAGGAGGACGCCCTGAAAGCAGCGGGGGAGCCACTCCTTATCCTGGTCCCGGGCCTTGCCTTCGACCTCCGGGGCGGCCGGCTTGGCCGTGGAAAGGGCTGCTATGACCGCTTTTTTGCCGGCCTTGAGCTTCCGGGAGAAAAAACCGGTCCCGCAAAGAAAAACTATACCGCCCTGGGACTCTGTCTGGAAGCCCAGATAATACCCCGGGTCCCGGCGGAAACCTGGGACAAACCCATGGACGCCCTTTGTACCGGAACTTCCCTTCGGTATTGCAAAAGGACGACAATCTGTTCATTATGAGGCTTTCCCAAAACCAATCGAGTTTTGAGAAAAGTTCTATATCCGAAACATAAAGGTTTTCCGAACTTCATTTTTTGGGAAAGCCTCCACATACGAGGCGGACCTGCCGGTACGGGCGGAAATTCCTCCCGCTTGTTTAGCGGTAAAGACCTAAGCCGGATATCTTGAAAATCCGGTCCGATATGAATATGGTATTATTGAGGAGTTATTATGGGAAGGATTAAAAGCGCGTTGGAAATAGCCCTGGAACGAACCGAATCGGTTCGGGGCGATAAGGCCAGCATCGATCAATTTGAGGCAAAACAGCGGGGAAAACGGGCTGCCAATGAGTTTCTTGAGGGAACTAAGGTAAACCTGGGGGATGAAATAAAAAAGACCCCGCCGGAACAGCAGGAAGCCCTGAAACAGGGTGTTTTTGACGTCCTCCTTTCCCAGATTACCCTTCCCCATGGGGAGGATGATCTAAAACGCCTGGAAGCGGTGGGGAAGGGGCTCGCCCTGATCATAGGGGATTCCCGGTTTTCTTCCCTCTACAAACAGCTTAACGGGGCTTTTTCCCAATATCTGGACGAATCTTCCCGGTATGAAGAGGCGATCCGCCGCCAATATGCCCCAAAGCTCCGTCAAAAGGAGGAGGAACTATCCCGGCGTTTCGGCCGCCGGATCGAGCTGGACCCATTCCAGGACGCCGAATTCGTGGCTTTCTACAACCAGAGCATGGCTACCCTCAAGGGAAACTATGAAGCCGCGGTGGAAGAAGTCCGGGAACAGGCGCTTCGGCTTTTTAACCGGTCCATCCCTTTAAACTAACCGAACAAGGCTGGTAGACTAAAGATACTGATAAATAATTACGAAGTGAAAATATTGTAATCGTTTACATTTTTTTTCTTGACAAATCCCACGGAAGGGTTGATCATAAACAGATAGGAATCGAGGCTGTTTCAAGATTCGATGGTCCGGCGGGATCATGATCTTGAAGCAAGGCTTAGATTTAAAGGAGTTTTGTATGCTTATTGGAGTGTCGCCGGTGATAAGCCCGGAGCTTTTGGACGCCCTTTTTCGTATGGGGCATGGGGATGAACTAGTGCTGGCCGATGCCTTTTTTCCCGGAGATACCTGTAATTCCCGGGTGATCCGGGCCGACGGCATCCGGATTCCTGCCATGCTTGAGGGGATCCTCAGGCTGATAAATCTGGATTACGCGGTTCCCCACCCGGTAATGATGATGCAGGTCATGCCCGGGGAGAAGGCGGATCCTTCGGTGGAGGCCTCTTACCGGGCGGTGATAGAACGCCTCTGGCCCGAAACCCCCGCCCCGGAGCTGATTGAGCGGTTTGCCTTTTATGAACGTACCAAAAAGGCCTATGCGGTGGTGATGACCGGGGAAACGGTAAAATACGGAAACATCATTCTGAAAAAAGGAGTCATTCCGGTTTAGGGGAATGTAAACGATTACATCGGAGGGTATATGAAACGGCAGACCATACGGGATGTCGCCGCCGCGGCGGGGGTTTCCACTGCCACGGTTTCCCGAACCCTTGCGCCGGATAAAACGGGACGGGTATCCGAAGACACCCGCCGGCTGGTATTTTCCGTGGTGGAATCCCTGGGGTATCGCACTAACCACGCCGCCAGAAGTCTTAAAACCCGGTCTACCAGGACCATCGCGATTGTGGCCCCTGAGTTGGCCAATGATTTTTTTATGGACTTGGCGGAAGGTATGGAAGGTGAATTGGATGCCCACGGGTACACCCTTCTCATCGCCTCCTCCGCCAATTCCGGTGAGGAGGAGAAAAAACGGCTTTCCGTTTTGGCGGATCGTATGGTGGACGGCATGGTGGTTATTCCCGCGGGCGCCCGGGGGGCCCACCTCAAGGCGCTGGCCGGCCGGGGGGTTCCCGTGGTACTGGTGGACCGCCTGGTAGAGGGGGTTGACCTGGACGCGGTCCTTTCGGATAACGAGGCCGGGGCATTTGAACTTACCCGGGCGCTTCTTGCCGACGGATACCGGCGGATCGCCTTTGTGGGAGGGGATATCACCATCTCCACCGCCCGGGAGCGGCTTTCCGGATTCGGGCGCGCTCTGGCGGAGGGGGGGATCCGGCCCGAACCGGATTGGATCCGCCTGGGGGGTATGGGAGTGGAAGACGGCTATAGGGGGATGGACGCCATCTTGAAATTCCGCCGCCGTCCCGAAGCCCTGGTGGCGGTGAATCTTTTGGTCCATCTGGGTATGGAACGGCGCCTCTTGGAGCAAAACCAGAGGTTCTGGGAAAAGGAGGCCATGGTTATCGCCGGATTTGATGAAACCGTCTATACCCCCTTCCTGCCGGCGTGCCGGTATACCGCCGCCCAAGATGCCGTTGGTATGGGGAAACAGGCGGTTCAGCGGCTCCTGGAACGGATCGCCTTGAAAAAAAACGCCGCCGGGCCGGAAGCCGCGGAAGAAACCATCGGGGGACAGATTATCCGCCTCCCGGTGAAGATTATCCGTCATCATTCCGAGTCTTTTTTAAAATCGCGGAGCCTTTCCCGGAATTTCAGTTTTGGGAAGGCAGCCTCAGATTCAGGGTGGAAAAGCGGCCCTTAGCCGTTTTTCCAAAGCCCCTCCCAAAGCCAACCGGTTTTTGGGGAGCGGTCCCGGGGTTTTAAAAACGGTTTCCCTGTAAGGCGGTCCCGTTGGAGTTGGAAATAAATGGGCCGGTCCAAAACCGGATGGTTTTGACCGGCTTGGGGAAAAGTTTTTCAGCCTAAAAACGGGCTGTCCGCTTTTCCGCTTAAATCTAAGGCTGTTTGGCAAGCGCTGTTTGTCTTTCAAAATCGTGGTCTTCGGGACCACCGGATCTTGAAACAGTCTCAAATATAAATTTTTTTGGAGGAAATTATGGCTGATGTATCAAGTCTCAAGGTAACCGCCCCGGAAAACCGTTTTAGGGGGGCTTTACCGAAAATCGGAATCAGACCGGCCATTGACGGCAGGCGCCGGGGGGTTCGGGAGTCTCTTGAGGAAGTAACCATGGGTATGGCCCGGGCGGCGGCGAAACTTATCACCGAAAACCTAAAACATCCCAATGGGCTTCCCATCGAATGTGTCATTGCCGATTCTACCATCGGGGGGGTGGCGGAGGCCGCCGCGTGTCAGGACAAATTTTCCCGGGAGAACGTGGCGGTTACCCTGACGGTAACCCCCTGCTGGTGTTATGGTTCGGAAACTATGGATATGGATCCCCAAACCATCAAGGCGGTTTGGGGGTTTAACGGTACCGACCGGCCCGGCGCGGTCTACCTCGCCGCGGTCCTGGCGGCCCATAGCCAAAAGGGGCTCCCCGCCTTTGGTATCTACGGCAGGGATGTACAGGATCTTTCCGATACCGGCAATATTCCCGGGGACGTAAAGGACAAGATCCTCCATTTTGCCAGGGCCGCCCTGGCCGCCGCCTGGATGCGGGGTAAAAGCTACCTCTCCATCGGATCCGTATCTATGGGTATCGCCGGATCCATCACCAACGCGGACTTTTTTCAGGAATACCTGGGAATGCGGAACGAGTATGTGGATATGTCGGAACTGATACGCCGCTTTGAGGAGCGGATCTATTCCGACGCGGAGTACAAACGAGCCCTGGCCTGGACCCGGGCCAACTGTAAGGAAGGGCCCGATAACAATCCCCCCAAGGAGCAGCATAGCCGCAAGCATAAGGATGATGTCTGGAAAACCTGTGTAAAAATGGCCCTGATAGTTCGGGACCTGATGGTGGGGAATCCTGACCTGCGGCGGAAGGGATTGATCGAGGAATCCCTGGGACATAACGCCATTGCGGCGGGCTTTCAGGGACAGCGGCAGTGGACCGACCACTTCCCCAACGGGGACTTCATGGAGGTGATCCTCAATTCGTCTTTTGACTGGAACGGTATCCGGGCCCCCTATATCGTGGCCACGGAAAACGACGGCCTTAACGGGGTTTCCATGCTCTTCGGCCACCTCCTTACCGGGACTGCCCAGATCTTCTCCGATGTGCGGACCTACTGGAGTCCCGCGGCGATTGAACGGGTCAGCGGCTGGAAACCCGAAGGGGGCGCGGCCAACGGCCTTATCCATCTGATCAACTCCGGGGCCACCACCCTGGACGGTATCGGTAAGCAGCGGAAGGACGGCAAGCCCGCGATGAAACCTTTCTGGGAAATCTCCGCCGAAGAGGCAGGGGCATGCCTGGATGCGGTCCAATGGCGGTATGGAAGCCTGGGTTATTTCCGGGGGGGAGGCTATTCATCGGACTTCATCACCGAAGGGGATATGCCCGTTACCATGTGCCGGCTCAATATCGTCAAGGGGGTGGGCCCGGTACTGCAGATCGCCGAAGGGGTTACGGTAACCATTCCGGATCATGTCCATGATAAGCTGGATCTCCGCACGGACCCGACCTGGCCTACCACCTGGTTCGCCCCCCGGATCACCGGGGAAGGGCCCTTTAAGGACGTGTATTCGGTGATGGCCAACTGGGGCGCCAACCACGGCGCGATCTCCTACGGCCACAACGGCGCGGACCTTATTACCCTGGCAAGCATCCTCCGGATTCCGGTTTGTATGCACAATGTGACTCCCGGCCGGATCTACCGTCCCAGTTACTGGAATGCCTTCGGTATGGACCAGGAAGGATCGGACTACCGGGCCTGCGCCGCCCTGGGCCCCCTGTACAAGTAAAAACAAAAGGGTATAGGGAATATGAATTCCCTATACCTTGCTAATTTAATAGCGAAGGAGGCTTTTATGCCGGAACCTGCCAAAAGAGACGCCAAAGCTCCAAGATTCCTCGAAATAACGATAAAAGACAGTGAAGGTAAAGTCTGGTCCACTGTTTATGCCCAAGCCAAGGATTTTTCCACCGGCTCGGTCGGTTATTATGCCTCCGAAAAGGCCGTCAACCCGGAGAGCGCCGAACGGTATCAGTGCAGCCTCAGCTTTACCCTCATAGGATCAAAGCCGGGGAAATGAGGGGAGAGACGGAAAAGCGGTTGTTCGGGAGCCTGGTTTAGTACCCCGCGGCTTGCCGCGGCTCAAATAACGCAACTCAAAATACAGCGGAGTTCTGCTCCATAAAGGTTCATTTTGCCCTTTTCCAGTTTGCGGGATCAAAAATATTTTCGTGAACATAATAATCCCTGTCAGGATCCAGGGTGATCCGCGGCGCATTCGGGGTTTCCAGATGTATTCCGCCGGAACAGGCAACATAGAGGGGGTTGTTTTTAAGTTCCACTGAAATTTCCCTGCCCGTAAAAGGATTTACCGGGTTTTCAATCTGTCCCTGAAAAGCAAGAAAAGGAACATCGGCGTTTGTCATAAAGGTATGATCGGTTCTTATGCTGCCGGAAGCATAAAAATCCTTTACCAGCAAAAGCGGGTTGAAATTGTCGATATTGACGGAAAATCCCGGGAACATGGGCGAAACATAATTTTTCTGAGCCCCGTGATCGGCAACAATAATTATGCGGGTATTGTCATATATATTTTCCTGTTTCAGAAAAGAAAACCAGTCGGCAAGGCGCGAAAGAGCGGCGGCGTTTCCATGATATTCGGATTCCTTTGCGTAGGGGCTTTTTCCGTAATTTGTTACATTGATTACAGGCCGGTAGCCGGGGGCCTGCATAAGGGAAGGATTATGGGTGGTGTTATTCACCATAATAAGGGCCGTATTTTCTTTTTCGGCCTGAGTATCCGTAAGCTGTGGCAAAAAGTCAAGAACCGAATAACCATTAAGGGTATTGGTTAGTTTATACCCTGAAAAAGACGCAAACCAGCTCCCCTGTTGGTATATGCCTTCCCGCATAAAAAGGGGCGCTATTTTTAGCATACTGTACCATAAAATATTACGCTTAAGGATATCACTCTGGGACGGCAAAACCATAGTATGCTCTTTAAGCCATATATCGGTATATTCCGCGTCGGTAATACGGGCTTTTATTTCAGGATAGGGATCATATAACCGTAAATCTTCTTTATAGCTATAATTCGGGTAGGGGGGATCCGTTACCATTACCTGGTATCCTTCCCGGGAAAAAATGACAGGCATGAGCAGGAGCGCCTCATTATGCTTTTTGACCGCAGGAACAGTGTCCCGCTTGTTAAACTCAGTGGGAATATATTCGTATCCGCCAAAAATAGGCGGCGCTCCCAGGCGGGTATAACCGTTAAAGGAAAGAGTATTCGGATAATAGACAAAACCGGAATAACGGTCTTTTAATTCCGGGAGTTCCTCAAGAATAAACGGAACAAAAGAACTTGTTGCCCGGTCCAGCATTAAGACAACGGTATTTTTCCCGGATTTTGAAAAATGGAAAATAGGTTCCACGGAGATTTCGGCCTTTTTGTCAAGATGAAATCCGCTTACTTTCTGAAATTCGGCTTGTATAAAAACAATGTTATTAATTGACAGGGAGAGGAACATGATACCGGAAAGCACGATAATCGGGGTGATTATTTTAGAATGGCCTTTTAAAAAGAAAAAAAGGACGATGCCTGCCGGGATACAGAGGACGGCAATATTGACGAGTATTTCGTACACCGAGGGACTAACGCCGTTCTCAAAAACCATATCTAAGGTTAAGATTCCGTAATTTCCGGGAAAAAGAAATACATTACATAAAGCGGCAGCATAAAACATCAATCCTGCCATGGCAAAAGTTCTTTTTGCCGAAAACAGGAAAAAGAAACACAAGGGCCAAAACACAAAAAAACCAAATGCCTGGATGAAGGCATTAAAAACAAAAAACAGCGGAGTATTATTATCAATATACGAAAATTCCTGCGGAGAAGAAGCGACAAGCATGGATGGAAGAAATAAACCGGTTAAAATACATAATACCATACCGGAAAGAACGAAAAAAAGAAACAGCTTCTTTGCCGGATAATCAGCCCCGGTTGTTTTTTGAATGCTTCTTTTTAACAGGGGAATAATCCATAGAACAATACTAAGGAGAAACAACATGGCGGCGAAAATATGTCTCACCCGGGGATTCCCCCGGTGGATCGCAAGGACGTAATAGATCATGGAGAAACATAAAAGCGATACAAGAGAGCGGAGGACTATTTTTTTTAAACCGGTATGTATTTTATCATAGAAGTGTTTTATAAGGGAAAAACAGTTGTTTCCGGTCCAGTACATCACCAGGCCGGAGGGTGAATTGTACAATAACAACAAAAAAATCAAGGCCATGCCGTAAAGCTGCAGTTTTTCTTTTACGGGAAATCCCTTGGTATAAATTAAAGCCGCCGCGCAGTTTATCACGGTCATTATAACGGGGAGGATATTGAATTGAACGCCGCCCAATGAGACCAATCGATCCGGAAGGCTTAAATCAGATATAAATAAAAAGGAGGCCCCCTTAAGCGCTTCATTATGAGAAAGAAAGGAATATGCGGCTATAAAAAAGGGAATTTGTATCAATAAACCAAAAGTGCTGCGCATGGCATAGACCGGATGGTAATGGTTCTGCCGGTAATAAGCCGATAAGATTAGATAGCGCTCGTCCCCTTTAAAGACAGCCCTGATCTTGTCGATTTTGGCCTTCATCCGTTTCTGGGTGTCCCTTTCCAATTGCTGCCAATATTCGGCAACATTGTATAAGGGCAGGCAGAGGAGGCTGATTGCGATGCTGATAAAAACAACGGAGATTCCGGTCTCTTTAAAGGTCAATCGGGCAAAAACAAAGACCACTTCAAATATCGTTTCCAGGGGATATATAATAACCGTATAAAGAATGTTAGCCATTTTTTTCTGTAAGACCTGCCATAAAATCGACGACGCGCTTTCCCGCTTCCCCCTGAAATTGCCATGCCGTACTTTTTGCCTCCTCCCGGGCTTTTTTCAATTCCCCGCTGTCGGAAGCGTTTTTTATCACATCTTCAATGGAATTAAACAATTCTTCTTTAAGTTCAATGCCGGTTTTACGCAAAGTTTTAAATTGCCACAATTCATCACCATCCCCAAGGTCGTCGGCATCGTAAGGCCGCAGGTCAAGTCCCTGCTTTACATACATAACCGGTTTATCAAAAAGAAAGATATAATCAAAAATAATACCCGAAAAATCAGAAATCATAATATCGGCCTTGGCGAGGGAATAGATATTTTCCCGTTCATAATCTCATTGTACATTAGCCGAAGATTTATATTTTTCCGTAAGGGAATCAAGCACTTGGGCTTCGGATTTTTTTGACTGCGGATGGGGCCTTACGATGATACGCCAGCCGGTTTTAACCAGGGGATCAAGTAATTTGTTGCCGTATTTACTTAACAAGGCCGAGGGGCCCCAGGAAGGAGAAACCAGTACGGTAAAGGGATGATTCTCCTCCCGGGGGATCTGCCTGATTCTTTCGGCATATACATCAAGATAAGTACATCCCACCGTGACAAGCTGTTTTTCCGGAAGGCCGCGGAGTTTTTCAAGGGCCTGGATATCCTTTGCCTGGTAGTCCCCGGTCAACAAAATCGAATCAAAATAATCTATACCGAACATGCGGTACATGGCGGCGTCGCTGGGAGCATGGAGTATATGGGCGTAGTGCCGGACGGTTTTTGACCGTTTAAGTTGGTATACATCAAGGCCGGGGGTAGTCATCAGAACCACCCCGGCAGATAACAAATTGAGTCTGGCAAATGCCCTGTTCCCTTCTCCGATAAATTCGCTTTGTATAAAATGATATCCATGGGAAAAAACAGGATCATCTTCATGGGAGGTAAGATACAGGAGGTTTATCTCCCGTTTTTCAAATTCATCAAGGACAGGTTTAAAGACATTCCAATACTGTTTTCCCTCGGAATAAATAACATAGGGATGTGATAAACCCGTGTTAACCGCAGCCCGTCCGCCTGTAAACAAGACCTTTGCCTTTATGATCACGGCACGGGCAAGAAAATATAGGGTTGCCGCCGCTCCAAGCAAGATGGAAAAGAGCATACTTCCCGTACCGGGATCGATATACAAAGGGTATAACGTCATTTTTCAACCTTCTCCCAATTTGCGGGATCAAAAATATTGTCGCGGACATGCAGCCACTCATGCTTGTCTATTTTGAACTGGTATTTACCATGATTTGTCGGATAAAATTTTTTTGAAGTCGTAATAGTTACGCCGTCTTTTTTGTCAGCCTGTACAATATTTCCCGTGAAGGGATTAAGGGGATTATTCACGAGTCCGTCCAATGCAAGTATCGGTACATCGGCCTGTGTCATAAACCGGGAATCGGTTTTAAGCGGGCCTTCGGCGTTAAAATCCTTTACCATTAAAAGCGCATTGTAATGTGTTACATAATTTCCATCGGGCAGCAGGATGTTGTTTTTTTCGTCAAGTGGAATATTCCAGCCGTGATCCGATACGATAATTATGCGGGTGTTGTTATAGACATTATGCTCTTTTAAGAAAGCAAACCATTTTCCTAATAAAAGAAATGCCGCCATATCAACATGATAGTGGGGATTATCGGCATAGGGCCCTGATCCTTTGTCTGTTACGTTATTTGCGGGAACATAAAGCGGCGCCTGCAGAAAAAGAGGATCATGGGTAAGTTCATTAAAAATGATTGTGTATGTACCGGCCTCTGAATCAACCCTTGTAATTTCCGGCAGATAATACAATGCCGCATATTTGCCAAGGGCATTTACCGTGAGTTCGTTTTTATCTTCTCTAATATCCCGATCATGTACAAAGAGCCAGTCCCCTCTGTCATAGATAAATGTCCGTAAAACCGGCGGGGCCATCTTAAAAAAAGAAAAACGTTCCAATCTTGTTTTTAATATATTTGAAACGGAAATTACCCCTATGTCAGGATGTTCATTCAGCCAATAGTTGGTATATGATGCGGTTATATTTGTCGCGTATATGTATGGATGCGGTTCAAATATGCTTAAGTCCGGAGCAAACGCGTAGTTCGCCCATGACGGATCGGTAATGGTTGTAATAAAACCCTTTTCATGCAAAATACGCGGCAATAGGAGCAGGGCCTCATTATGTTTTTCCGCAAGAGCCTTGGGGCTTTCCTGCATTTTTGAAACGGCGTACTCATATCCGCCGGTAAGTGCCGGTACGCCGTAAAGCGTAAAAGGACCGAAGGAAACACAGTTGGGATACCATGTAAAACCGCTCCAGGAGGCGGCAAGACTTTGTTTTTCGGCAAAAATATACGGGACAAAAGCACTTATCGCTCTGTCAAGCATAATCACTACAATATTTTGTTTTGTTTTTGAGAATTTATAGACCGGTGTTAAAATTTGTTTTTCGTTTTGCTTTTCAAACATTGAAAATTCATTGTAAATTTTCACGCTGCTGAGGATTCCTAAACCGAGGCAGCTCATACATACAATTATCTGAACCGTAAAGTATATTAATCTGCGTCGCGTTAATAAAAGAAAGAATATTGGAATAATAATTAAAGCAAGAACAATAATATTTGTAATAATCAGGATAAAATTGGTTCTGTATGAACCGGGATTTGACAGGATCATGGTATTTGTAAGAAAACCGTAACTGCCGGGAAATACAAAAACATTGATTAATGCCATGGCGCATAGGAGGGACGCGCAAAAATTCATAACTGCTTTGACGTTTTTCTGAAAGAAAAAGTAAATACAGCAGGGCCAAAACAGAAATATGCCGGCGGATTGAACAAGCGTGTGGTATAGATACACAAACGGCGAGGTTTCCCCTTCAATAAGCGAAAACTCAGGAACCGAAGAGGCAATGAGCAAAGCGGGAACAACAATACCCGCAAGTAAAAAAATGGTAAAAGCGGAGAAAATAAAGGTATAATCACGATACAATGCTGTTTTATATAATAAAACACGGGCACGAATTTTATGAGTGACGTATATAAAAATTCTTGCGAAAAAAGGCAGAAAGAACAGCATCGAAGCGGCAATACAAACCGCAATCCGCTTAACAATATAACCGTCATGGAAAAACATCACATATACGTCAAGAAAAGCCGCGCCGGCAAAAAGAATCCCATAGACCCATTTTTTTGCGTGTTTTGTTTTTACCAGTATGTTTTTCAGCAGCGAAAAAACATTGTTTAATGTCCAATACAATACCAGCCCCGCGGGGGAATTATAGAGCAGCGCCAAAAAGATTAACGCCGTACCGTATATCTGGACCTTGTCTTTTACGGCAAGACCCCTGGAGTATAGGGCGCCGGAAAGACAATTTATGACCGTCATCAGTATTGGCAGGAGGTTTACCCCTCCCCCAAGGGGAATGAGGGCGTCGGGAGCGCCCAGGTCGCGGATAAAAAGAAAAGAGGCGCCCGGTAATACTTCCAGATGGGAAAGATAAGAATAGGCGGCGATAAAAAAGGGGATTTGAATCAGCAGACTGAAGGTATTCCGCATG
>JAITBE010000253.1 GCA_031283755.1 Spirochaetaceae bacterium | reverse complement strand
CAAGAAGGCGTCCGGACCTGTCCAGAGGGGGGCTCCCAATCAGCCCGCCCAGGGCCTCGGCTTCCCAACAATCGGATCCCGATTCGGCGGCGGCAACGGAGCGGCCCCCATTATCCCCCCCCCTCGCCGCGGGGCTTCCCCCCCTCAAAAGCCAATAGGTGGGGTTTACTCCCGATGGTCGCAAACCCTTCATCAATCGCTCAAAGGGGGGGGGTCAGCCCCCTCCCCGTGGTCGGGGCCTGCAAGGAAAAAAAAAATACCGGCGTCCGTGCCGGTATTTTTTTTCCCGGCAGTCGGCATCCATGCCTCCCCGCTCCGCCGCCGCCGCAGCGGGTACCGATCAGCCCCGCCCGGTGGCTCGCCTGCCCGCAGCCTTATCTTGCTTTGTCCCGCTCATACCCGGCTTTCCCGGCGTTTCAGTCATACCCGGCTTTCCTGCCCCATGCGGCGGCCCTCCCTTCCCGGCCCACCGCCGGGGCGGAGGGCCGAATAGCCGGATCCCGCCTCTATTACCGCCGGGGCCCGGCTCTTGCCCGGCCCCGGCCGGCCAGGGCCGCCAAGCCCCCCGCCTCCGGGCTCCGCCAATTCCCGCTGTTTTGTGCGCCCCTCCGGCGATCCCCTTCCCGGCGGATCCCCGGTTTTTGCCCCAGGGGAGCCGGTCTTTTCCGCTTTTCCTGCCCCCGCCGATCCCCGGATCCCCCGGCCCGGTTCCGCCCCCCCGCCCGCTTCAATCGGCTGTGCCAAAATCGGCCCTTCGATTTTGTTTCGATTTCCACACACCCAAGTATTACCCTTCTATAACGCTTCTGGAACCGCTACACGCCGTTATTTTTTCAAAATAGTATAAACTCTCCGTTTTTTCAAAAAGACCCCCTCCAGGGGCTGTTTTAAGCGTTTTTGGCCGGGGCCCCTCCTGGTCCCGGCCGGGGCGGGGGCTCCTGTTGCTCTTTTCGTTTTGCCTCCAGGGGATTAAAATAATCCGGGGGAGGCTGCAAAATGGGGCGGATCAATCTCATCACCGGCACGGCCAGCGGCAAAATAGGCCAGTTTCAATATCAAACCCACGGCATGAAATGTGTGGTCAGGACAAAACAGCCCGAAGGCTTAACCAACGACCAGGCCGAATTAATCAACAAGCCGATCCTCCTCAGCCTTTCAAAAGCCTACCGCCTCTGGGCCAAGTACCTGCTGACCTCCTATCCCTCGGATTGGTCCAAGCCTCAAGCCCTGTGGAATTATTACACCAAATGTAATCAACCCCTCTTTGACGGCTCCGCCCAATACGAGGCCGGTTATGCGGTGGTGAAGCACGGCGCCGTGATCCAGTACCAGGCCGTTTATACGGTCCGCCCCTGGGAACAAACCGCGGTCTTTCAATTTGACGAAGACCCCGGCGCCCTCGATGCAGGCGCGGTGATTTGTTTAGTCCGCGGCCTGGTCTCCGGTCCGCCGGAGGATTGGGTTATCGTCCGGTTACCAATAACAAAAACACCCCAGGCCGTGCCCTATTGGAATGAGGAAGCGGGCAGCGAAAATATCGGCTATTTCCTCCTGGACCGCACGGGCAAACTCTACGCCGGAATGACCCAATGTTCTGTCAAAGGGGATGTACCCCCGGAGTATTTCTCACCGAGCCCGGCGGAAATAGCCGCCAATATGCTGGTCTACGAAGAGCTTCCCCGGGCGGATGATTTCTTGACGATCCGTTTTTCTTTTAACACCGCTTTCATGCCCTCCTGGATCACCGGGAAGACAATCAGGTACACCGCCCTCACCGCCCTGGAGGGCCATCCGGCGGGTACGTCCTGGACAGCCCCCTACAATCCGGGGGCGGTCTTTTACCTGCCGGATTGGACCATCAAGGCCACCACAGAACCCCTCCTGTCCTGGGTGGTGTTGGACGGCGCCACGGAAAAATCTGATACGATTACCCTCAGATCGTCCCAGATACTGCCCCCGCCGAATTTCCTGGCGGATCTTTCCTTTGCGGTCATTCAGGAGCCCATCGGCGGCGGCAGTTACAGCGCCATGCTGATATTTTATACCGCCTCCGCATTACAGGAGCGGTTCCTCTTTTTTTTCAACGTCAAATTTACCGGCCAGGGGGATATAGGCGATAATATGCCGGAGAATCCCATGTTTTACAATATTGACGAATATCCGTATGTATGGGAGGACGGCTCCTATTTGAAGGTTACCCCCCCCTATGGGATCGTGAATTTGGTCATAGGGAATCATCCCAATGACCCCGCATATTATTTTGGTCCGGTCTTTACGGTCGGCTATGAAGAAGGCTAGTATTGCCCGGTCTATTGGGATAGGATGTTCCGGTCAATCAAATAAACGAAAAAGCGAGGTTTTAAGATTATGGCAATTACCAACTTGATAAGCGGGGAACTCCGCAACAAGATCGGCGGCATGGTCGGGGCCAAATGGAAGGGCAAAAACTATGTCAGAGCGTATGTCATCCCCAAGGACGCGAAAACCCCGGGACAGGTAGAAGTCAGAACTTCCTTCAAAATGCTGAATCAACTTGCCAGCCGGATTAACGAAACCGTGTTGAAGCCCTACCAGGCCAAGCCCGTGGCAAACAAAAGCCCGGTCAATGTGTTTGTCGCCCTAAACAAGCCCTTTATGTCCGTCAAATCAACGGACCCCCTGGACATAAAAATATTCAACGGAGCCCTTCCCCTGGGCACCGCCGCGGTGGCCCCGGTGGCCGCTGCTGACGCCAAGGTAACGATCACCATTACCCCGGCCACCTACGGGATCGCCAAGCCCGAGGACACCCTGATCGCCATCGCCTATAATCAAACCCTGGATACCTACAACACCGCCACCGCCCCCCGGGGTTCCGGCGCTGCGGTGGCCCTGGACGTTGAAATCCCCACGGTGGCCGGGGATGTTCTGTACCTGTGGGTTACGGCGTCCCAGCCTAAATTTGCCAACGGCCCGACCCTGGCTTTTACGGCCACGGTTACGGCGTAATCCCTCCACGGCGGGGGGGCCTTTGGCCGCCCGGTCGTGTTTTTTATTGGTTGTTTCGCCTATGGCTTTAATCCGGTTCATCTCCGGGGAAATCCGCGGCTCCATCGGGGCTATCACCGGCCAAAAATGGAAGTCTATCCAGGTGGTCAAAATGAAGCCCTTCCCCTCCAATCCCAATACTCCGGCCCAGCAGCTCCACCGGGAGGGGTTCAAACAGGCTTCACGCCTGGGGGTTCCCCTGGTCTCCCAGGTGTACAGTTATTTCAAGCCCCCAAAAAGACGCAATCAAACCAACTATAATTATTTTATGGCCCTCAACCGGAAATTTATCAACGCCGGGGGCCATGATTTCTCCGTGTTCCGTCTCACCGAGGGCAGCCTGCCGGGGCTTAAAACCCTGGCGGTCCAGGAAGCGGGGATCGACCCTTCGGACGTGCGCCTCAATCCGGACATGACCGGCCTCGACACGCCGGCCCCCTTTGTGATCAGTTCCAGCGGCAACCGGTCCGGTGCCTCCGGCGTTTCATCCTTCAGCCATTATTGGGCCTTTGACGGAACCCTCCCGGATCCCGTTTCCTTTGATAGGTGTTGGGAGAGCGCGAGTCCGTCCAACGCCTGGATCATGATCCGCCTTGACATCCCCCGGCCGTTAAAACGGGCGGAGCTTTGGAATCGGGCCTATGTACCCCCCAATTCCCTGATGCCCAAAAATTGGATCATCCAGGGGAGCAATAACGGCGTTGATTTTGTTGACCTGCTTACCGGCTTTTTTCCCCCCTCCAGCGATGGGTCCGGCGTTAAACATGATATTTTTGTCGGGAACGATACGCCCTATCTCTATTACCGTTTTTTTTGTATCGACGGCTATCATAACTTGTTTATCGGTATCGCCGAATGGCGGCTCTTTTATGCCGTAAAAAAAACCTTTCACGTCAGTCTCGAAGCCTTTACTTATACCGGGTCTTCCCCGGATGATCTCATCGTGATCGGCGTTCTCAACCTTGAAAGCCGGGAGGCCGTCATCTCCGATCTCCGCAGGGCCGACAGCCCGATCCTGGATCTGCCCCTGGCGATCAATTACAAGTCCGGGGACCGTTTTTTGATCTACGGTTTTTGTACCGATGGCCGCGCCAAGGCTTCCTATTCAACCCATATCTTGTATACTATTCCGTAAGGACCGGATTTGTCATGGCAATTATCGAGGTCAGCACCGGCATTATCCGGGGTAAATTAGGGAACATCGTTTTTATCTACCGCATGGGCACCAACTACGCCCAAAAGTACGTGGCCCATAAACCCCCCGCCACAGAAAAACAGGCCGCCCATCGGCGGCTTTACGCCCAACTCCAGGGCCTGGGGTCTTTATGGCTCCGGGATCTGATAAAGCCCAATTATTCAGGGGACCCCGCCTTACAAAGCCCCTACCGCCAGTTCATAAAATATAATTGGGCGCACTGGGACAAGGTAGTCAGCGCGTGGACCGTGGCCCTTCCCTTTTGGGGCTACGGTATTCCCCCGGTAATGGTCGTTGATGCCGAATCCGTTACCGGTAACGTAATCGTCGACCTCTTTCCCCCGGCCCCGTTGAGTTTGTCCGACTGCGCCCCCCGTTTCATGCGGGTATTAAAGCAGGACCTCAACTGGGTGGATATCCCCGCTTATGAAACCCTCCCGGACCAGCACCGGGTCATTTTGCCGGATGCTCCAGGCTATAAAGCCGGGGCCTGGAATATGATGGCCTGGTATACCGGCCCGGCGGATCAAAAGCCCCTGGCCGATCCGATCAGGGGCTAATAAAAAAAATAATTTTCGCTTTATACTTGACTATCTGTATTAAGACGATGAAATTATTGCATAGTTTTGTTAAGAAAACGCAAAAAACACCAAAAAAAGAATTGGAAACAGCGTATAAAAGATTACAGGAATTTCGAAAAAATAATAATTTGGACTAATACCTGGCGCCGGATGGAACCAAAGGTTTCATCCGGTAAAGCCGGAAGGGGTAAAATAATGAAAGGGATCGGTCAGAATTTTGATGATTTTCTGATTGAACAGGGAATATATGATGAAGTGAAGGAACGTGCGACAAAAAAAATAATTGCCCTTCAATTAGCGGAGGAATTAAAAGCTCAAAAATTGTCTAAAAGTCAAATGGCAAAAAAGATGGGTACTTCCCGGGCCGCTATTGATAATATTCTTGACCCGTCATATAACACGTCCCTGGGAACATTGGAACGGTGCGCCGGTTTGTTAGGAAAAAGGCTCTCCATTACCTTACGGTAACTATTTTCTGCGTCCGTGATGTGCCCTTGTCTGATACGGGAACCGGAAATTCCGCGGCCGCTCAGTCTCCCCGTATGCTTCCCCGCACTCCCCGCACATGATTATTAATCCCGGCTTCCCCCAGACGTTATTCCCACAGGGTATTACGGGAGAACCCCAACTGGATAAACATACCGGAGTATACAACCCTCCCGGACCGCCACCGGGTGATTTTACCGATTTCTGAGGGGTATAAAGCCGGAGCCTGGAATATGCTTGATTCGGGGTTTGAACCGCGGGATTGCCAACGGCGGCCCTTCACGCTATAATTACTCGTATGCAAGTAACCCTGAACGTTCCCGAAGCGGCGAACCTGTCGGAAACCGATGCCCAGCTTCTTTTTGCCATAAAGCTCTTTGAGGCGGAAAAGCTTTCCCTTGGCAAGGCAGCCGAAGTCTCCGGCCTGTCCTACCGGACCTTCCACGAATTGCTCACCCGCTACCATATCCCTGTTGTTTCTTATAGCGATGACGAAATAAAAATGGATATTGAGAATGCCCGCCGGTATTTCGGATAAACTGATCATTGCCGACACAAGTTGTTTAATAGCTTTTGCCAAGCTCGGCCGTTTCGACCTTCTTCAGGCCGTTTGCCGGAGGATTACGGTAACCCCCGAGGTGGCTGCCGAGTACAAAGACCCCTTACCAGACTGGATACAGGTAATGAGCGTCAGGGACAACGTAAAAACAAAATCAATCAATATGTTTCTCGGCCTTGGGGAATCGAGCGCCATGGCGTTAGCCCTCGAAGTCGAAAACGCCCTGGTAATACTCGACGACAAAAAGGCCCGCCGCTACGCCCAAAGTATCGGCCTTGAGTTTGTCGGTATAATAGGCCTATTGTCCCAGGCTTACCATAAGGGCTTGCTTGAAGATCTTAACGAAATCGTGTTGAAGTTAAGGTTGATAGACTTTCGCATTCCCCCGGATACGGAACGCTTAATACAGGAATAAAGACCGCCCTGGTATTCGCCGTCATAGAGCTGCCCGGCGCTTAGGGATGCCGTTGCCGCTATGCCTCCCCGAATGCTTCCCCGCACTCCCCGCACATAATATTTAATCCCGGCTTCCCCCAGACGTTATTCCCGCAGGGGCAGCTATATTTAGTTTTGGAATTATATTTTCCGCTTGTTTCTTCTTCCCCGGCTTCCTCCCCTTCGTCAACCCCGGTCCCATCTTCCGCTCCGGAGACCGCCCGGCGCCGGCGTTTTTTCGGTTCAGGAAGGGGGTTAGCCGGCAGGTATTTCAGCCGTAACGCTTCCAGTGTTTCAATGGTCAACCGGTCAAATACTTTCTTAAAGGCCCCCTCGGGGTTTATGTAATGGGACATTTGCTGCCCTGTTTTTT
>JAITBE010000248.1 GCA_031283755.1 Spirochaetaceae bacterium | reverse complement strand
CCCCCCCCCCCCCCCCCCCCCCCCCCCCCCCCGCCCCCCCCCCCCCCCCCCCCCCCCCCCCCCCCCCCCCCCCCCCAGAAACGCTGCCGCTGCGTAAATCATGGGGGCAGTATACGCCCTCCCCGGCAGATATGCAAGGACCCGCAGTGCCTAATACCCCCAAGAGGTAAATGCGGCTGCCGGCTGTTAATCGCTCCAGCCAAGCGGCTTGCTTCGCAAGCCGCAGTCTTCCGCTGCCCCCACTCGTTTCTTGTGGTTTGACAGCAAAGGTTTTCAATTAAAGCTGTTCCATCGAACCGGAGGTTCGCACCGTGCGCGTTTAGCGCACAGTCAATTAGTTTTGGAACAGGCTCAATTAACATATTTTTAATCGACATATTCAATCGGAAAGACCGCCCGGTCTCTGGACAAAACCGTTTCGGAAAATATGGCCTGGGATTCTTTTAAAAGCTGCTTCAAGTCGAATTCCGTATACCGGGGACTGTAGTGGATCAGGGCCAGCTTCTTCACCCTGGCGGCCAGGGCAATGCGGGCAGCCTGCTCGGCGGTCATGTGTTTCTTTTCCCAGGCGCTTTCCTCCAGGGCTCGTTCAAACATCCCTTCGCATACAAAAAGGTCCGATTCCACAACGTCCCCGGCTATCTCCGGAAAGGCCAGGGTGTCGGTGACAAAAGAGAATTTTCTCCCCAAACGGGGGGGACCCAGCACGTCCTCCGGGCGGACATCCCTGCCGTCCGCGGACTGCACGATCTCCCCGCCCTGGAGCTTCGCCCAAAGGGGCCCCTTGGTCACATTGAGGGCCTCCGCCTTTTCGGGATGGAATTCTCCGGGACGCATTTCCTCCTCCATGGTATAGCCGACGCAGGGTTTGGTGTGCCGCAGGGCAAAAGCCCGGACATGAAAACCGTCGCCCCGGTATACGATCCCCGGTTCGGTGATTTCCTTTACCACGATCTCGTAGTTGATGTACATATCCAGGACCCGGCGGCTGGTTTCGATGTATTCGGCAAGCCGGGGAGGACCTATGATGTAGAGAGGCTCGTCCCGGTCCACCTGGGAGGAGAGCATGAGAATGCCGGGGATGCCCGTCACATGGTCCGCATGGGTGTGGCTTACAAAGATGGCGGTGATCTTCTTCCATCTGAGGTTGAGCCGCCGAAGGGACACCTGCGTACCCTCCCCGCCGTCAAAGAGAAAAAGCTCCCCTTCCCGTCTGAGAAGTACCGAGGTGAGGAAACGGTTCGGCAGGGGCATCATGCCCCCGCATCCAAGGATAAAGGCTTCGAGATTCATCGTTTCTTAACGCTCCACAGTTGTTTCCGTATGCCCAGGGCGATGTTAAAAAGGCTTTTCACCACCGGACGGCAGGGATAATCCCAGCTCCCGCACCGGTGTATGACGGTTCCCCCAAAGTTGGTCTTAAACCGGTAAAGCCCCGCCATGGGATGATTGGGGTCCTCTCTGGGGGGAATGCCGAAGAGGTCGTATTCCAGACAACCCTCCGCCCTGGCATCCTCCATGGCCTTCCACTGAAGGCCGTAGGGGGCCATGAGGTTCCGTCTGCGATCCGAAGAAGCCCCGTAGAGGTACACCGCCTGTTTTCCCCGGATAAGGGTAATGATCGCCGCCAGGTCCTCCCCCCCTTCTCCGGCGATGTAGAGCCGGACCTCCACCCCGCCCCCGTACTCCCGGCTTAGGGAAAAGAGGGTCCGGTAATAGTCGAAACTGTGTATGACGATGCCGTCCCGCCGGGCGGTCTCCTGAAAGAGACGGTAAAACACCGGCAACTCCGTCTCCTCCGCCCGGCGCACCGCAACGCCCTTTTTGGCGGCAAGCCTGATGTTGTAACGCCCCTTGGTCTTCATGCTTTCCAAAAGGGCTTCCGCCGGGCGGTCCAGATCTACCAGCACCGAGTCCGGGGGCTGGACATCCGCAGCGGCACGGGTAAAGGGCTTTTCCAGGGCCGGGGGAAAGACATCGGCGCCCAGGGTATACCAGGGGGGGTCAAAACGGATAAAAGCGCTTCCCCGGTAAAAGGACCGCAAGGCCCTGGCAAGCTCCTCCAGGGCGCCCTGCCGGGAAGCCGCATCCTGTTCGGGAAGTTCAGGCCCCCAGGGCACGTAGGCAAAGGAAACGCCCGGTCCCAGGGACCGGTGCAGCACCAGGAGGGGCCGGACCCCCCATTCCCCCCAATCGGCGAGAAACCCTCCGGCGTTCCAGCCGAACCGGGCCTTGAAAGTCCCCCAGAAAGCGGACTGCAAAAAAGAACCGGCGCCGTCGCAGACGGCCAGTTCCGCATGGCTTAGACTTTTCAGGCGCTGACCGGGGACGGCTTGTTCCCGGAGAGACACTAATGCACCTCGCCCGCAGCTATGGTCCGGGTACGGACAGGAGCGCCTTTGAGGGTCAGGGCCTTGCCCCCCGCCTCCACAGTGTAGTCCCGCACCAAAAGGGGAACGCTGAGAAAGGTGTCTATGTCTATTTCAGCGGGAGGATTCCCCGGACCGGCCCCTTCAAGCTCCACCCTGGTCCCCGTGGGAACATCCCCGGCGTCCAGCACTTCCACCTGCTCCGACCCGTCCTCCCTCCTGAGGGAAGCGGCCAGGAGCATACCCCTGCTTTCCACTCCCCGGAGTTTGGCGGGTTTGAGGTTATAGGCCGCGATGATCTTCTTGTTCAGGAGTTCCTCCTCTTTATAGAAGGGGACGAGTCCCGAAACAATGATCCGTTCTTCCCCGGCGATTTCCAGGGTCTCTATGTAGAGTTTGTCCGCCTTGGGATGCCGTTCTATCCTGACGATTTGGGCTGTCCGCAGGTCCAGGAGGGAACCGAAGGCGGCGGACGGGTCCGGCGCTTCCCCATGGCTTGAGGGCTTCCCCTCCCCCGCTTTTTCCCCCGGAGCGCCTTCGCCGGCCTGACGATCCGCCCGGTCCTGCTGGCTGCCCGAATACCTATCCCTAAGGACATCCACCAGGGTGTCTTCCAGCCTGGAAAAAAGCACTTCGCTCTTTATGTGTTCGGGGATGCTTCCCTTCCGGCCTAAATCGGCCCAGGAAAGGGTCGCGCCTTCCGCCGTAATCCGGTTCCCCGCCGCGTCCTTCCCATCTATGGTAAGGCCAAAGAAGGCTGCGATCTGCCGGGACGCCGCAGGCATAAATGGCTCGATCATCACGGCGATGTCCCGTACCACATAGCAAAGTTCCCGGATCAGAGCTTCTGCCGCGGGGGGATCCTCCGTGCGCTTCCGCCAGGGTTCGGCCTCCTGGAAGGTCTTGTTGGCGTAGGAAGAAAGCTCAAAAACCGTTCTAAAGGCGTCCCGGAGTTCGGACCTTTCCAACTTGTCCGTAACATCCTCTTCCATTTTTTTGACCTTATCCCGGAATGCGGACAGTTCGGGGCTGAGGGGGATGTCCCGGCCAGGGATAACGCCGCCGTAGCAGCGGGTAACGAAGGCAAGGGTACGGTTCACCAGGTTCCCCAGGTTCCCGATGAGTTCGCCGTTCACCTTCTCCTGAAAATCTTTCCAGGTAAAGAGGGCGTCCGCCTTTTCCGGGCGGTTGTAGAAGATGTAGAACCGCCAGACATCGGCGTCTATTCCGGTTTCCATCACATCCGTGCCGAAAACCCCGATGCCCTTGGATTTGGAAAATTTGCCGCTCTCGTAGTTGAGGTATTCGGTACTGGACATATGGTGCAGCATGGTCCATTTGTCCCCGGTTCCCAGAAGGCTGGAGGGGAAAATCACCGTGTGGAAGGGGATGTTGTCTTTCCCGATGAACTGAAAGAGTTCCACTTCTTCGGGGTTTTTCCACCAGCCGTCCACGAATTTGCGCCAATCCTCTGAAATTTCCTCCCCCAGATTTCCGGTGATGGAGATGTACCCGATGGGGGCATCAAACCAGACATAAAAAACCTTGTTTTCGTACCCCGGCTTGGGTACCGGAATCCCCCATTTGAGGTCCCTGGTGATGGCCCGCTCCCTGAGACCGTCCCGTATCCAGGCTTCGGTCATGCGGAGAGCGTTGTTGGCCCAGGCCCCTTTTACCGAGGCTTCACGTATCCACACCTCCAGCGGGTCTTTTAGCTTGGGCAGGTCTATGTAGAGGTGCTTCGTGGGTTTGATCGCCGGGGTGGAACCGCAGCTTGAACACCGGGGCTCTTTAAGGTCCGTCGGGTCCAGGAGTTTCCCGCAGGACTCGCACTGATCCCCTCTGGCTTCGGTATAGCCGCAGTGGGGACAGGTCCCCCGGACATAACGATCCGCCAGGAACCGGCCACAGGAGTCGCAGTAAAGCTGCTCTATGGTCCGTTCCACGATATAACCGGCGGCGTCAAGCTTCTTGAAGATGTCCTGAACGATTTCCGTCTGAATGGGGGTGGAGGTCCGTCCGAATTTGTCAAAGGCAATGTGAAACCATGCGTAAATATCGGCATGGATGGTGTAATACCGGTCGCAAAGCTCCCTGGGGCTTATCCCTTCGACAGCGGCCCTGGTTTCGGTAGCAGTACCGTACTCGTCGGTGCCGCAGATATAGAGGGTGTCGTACCCCCGGAGCCGGCAGAACCGGGCAAAGGCGTCGGCGGACAATACCTGGATGAGGTTTCCCAAATGGGGAACGTTATTGATATACGGAAGGGCCGAGGTGATGAGTTTGCGCTTCATGATTTTTACTATACATAATGGCTTTCCCCGTGGCAAGTATACGCGGATTTATCCCGGTGAAGGATAAAAGGCGGAAATGAAACGGGCAGGAATTGTCAACCGCACGAGGAGGGCTTTCGATTTTTAAGGACGGCTAATTTTCCGGCTCCGGCATAAGGTAATGGTTTTTGAGGTAATTGATGTTTTCCCTGAAAATAAGGGTATGAGCTATTTCTATATCCCGTTGCCGTTCCCTGGTTTTTGATTCCAGGATATTTTCCAGAGTCCTCACCGCGGTATAACCCTGGAGTACCGGGTCCTGAAACACCAGGGCCGTCAGGAAGTCGTTTTCAAGACAGCGCAGGGCTTGGTCGTTTACATCGTGAAGCAGGGTGATCACCCGGCGATAGTCGTATGTTTCAAGACCGTCAAGAAAAGCCCCGGTATAGGCGGGGACAAAATATACCGCGTCCACCTTCCCTTCGTTGTTTTTAAGAAGCTTTTTGATCTGCGCGCCGGCGCCTGTCTTTACCTTCATGTTGATGTATTCAACCCGGCTTACAACAAAGGGATACCGGCTGTTGAGTACCTCAAGGAAGCCCCTGATCCGCTTCGCGTTAATATCGGGGCCGTCGGTCATGCGATCCACATCCTCATTGATCCCTATCACCAGAACCTTTCCGGTCCCCTTGAGGCTGAGGGATTTGCCGATAAAATTCGCCGCCAGCCGTCCCCCCGCCGGATAATCGGCCCCTATGTAACAAAGCCGGTTTGTTTCGGGATCGTCTACATTGTAAAAGACATAGGGTATACCGGCTTTTTCGGCCAGGGCCACGATTTCCTTCATGCGGTACATACGCATACACAGAAAGGCCGCCGCGTCAAGGCCGTTCCGAATTTCCCGCTTCAGCATCTTCAGATAACATTCCGTATCAAAATCGGGGATTCTGAAAAAATGAACCTCGTAGTTAAGGGCCCTGATATATCCGGCGGCACTCATGACGCCTTTTTCGATATCGTCCCACACAAAGGACGGAAAAGTGGAGGTGAAAACCGCGATGACCCTGGTCTTGTTCCGCACGAGAATTTGGGAGCCCCGATGGGGTACATAGGACTCCCGCTTCGCGTAATCCATGATACGCTTTTTCAATTCCGGAGAAACGTAGCCGGAATCGTTAAAGGCCCGGCTTACGGTGATGAGGGAGATACCAAGTTTTTTGGCGATGTCCTTCTGGGTGATATGCATTAATGACTTATACTACGGTTACGCAAAGAGAGCAAGGAATCTTTTGCTTTTTGACTAATTTTTTGTGTCAATAACGAGCGATTCGTTCACCCTCTAAAACGTTAAAATTTACAAACAAGAATTTCCCTTTTTTGTCAGAACGAACAAAAATGACTTTTAAAGCCCAAAAATGGCGGA
>JAITBE010000230.1 GCA_031283755.1 Spirochaetaceae bacterium | reverse complement strand
TCCCTGATGCATCTGGATCCCCGGGGATACGGGGTTTGTAATATCCTGTATCACGGGGCCTATGAACGGGCGGGGGAGCCCCTGACCATCCATGGCGCCCGGCACATGATTACCCACATAAGTCCGGGAAGTTTGGTCTATATCATCACCGGTTTTGTACTCCACCCCTATAACCGGGCGGAAACCGACGGCCCTCCGGGCGCCCTGGTCCTGGCCCGGGCCCTGGTCCGGGGTTTTGACGCCAAACCCCTCATTATCTGTCCCGAAGAAGCGGTTCCCGCCATGGGGGAACTCCTCAAAGCGGCGGAACTCCCCTATAGAGCAAACATGGAGGAACTGAAAAGATCCCCCCGGGGGGCGGGGATATCTGTCTTTACCAAGGATAGCGGGGAAGCCGCCGGGGAGGCGGAAAAACTTTTGGAGTGGGGGAGGCCCTCCTATGTCATCGCCATTGAGGCCCCGGGGGCAAACGACCGGGGGGTGTACCACAACGCCCTGGGCCGGGACGTGAGCGCCCTGGAGGCAAAAAGCGACGTCCTTTTCGCGGCCCTGCAAACAGCGGGAACCCCCGGCCTGGCCATCGGCGATCTGGGGAATGAGTGCGGTATGGGCGCCCTGAGGGATACCCTGATCCGGTACATTCCCTACGCGGCGCCCGGGGGGTGTTCCTGCGGATGCGGGGGCGGCATTGCCGCGGCAACCGCGGCGGAGGTGGTGATTACCGCCACGGTCTCCAATTGGGCCGCCTACGGGATTGCCGCCGCCCTGGGCTACCTATTGGGGAGGCCGGACCTCCTCCATACCCCGGAACTTGAGGACCGGCTCCTGGCCGCGGCAACGGAAAGGGGCCTTGTGGATATGTACGGCGAGGCTATTCCCGCGGTGGACGGGTTAAACAGCAGGATAATTAAATCAATAATCACCCTGATGGGCGAATGTGTCATCAACGCCAGGGCCCATGAGGAAAAATGTAAAACCTGGTTTACCAAAACCATCGAACTCGGTTTTTTTGAAAATCAGGTATGACCATGGAGAGCCGGTATGCTCCGGGAAAATACCCCCGGATTTCGCCCTGCGGTGAAAGCGCCCTGCTGGTGGAATTTGCCCCGGTAATTTCCGCCGTGGTCAATGACCGGGTTCACGCCCTGGCGAAAAACCTTGCCGAAGACCCGGTCCCCGGGCTTGTGGAAACGGTCCCCGCCTATGGTTCCCTCCTCGTATATTTTGATCTCCGCCGGATCCGGTTCCGCAGGCTCCAAGGGCTGATCCGGCGCCGGATTACCCAAAGTACCGAGGGAAGCGCCCCGGCCAGGACCCTTTTTTTTATTCCCGTTTGTTATGAGGGGGCATTCGCCGAAGACCTGGGGGAGGTGGTTTCCCACACCGGCCTGAGCCCCGGGGAAATCCTCCGGCGGCATACCGCGCCCCGGTATCGTATTTTTATGTTGGGTTTTTTGCCGGGTTTTCCCTATCTGGGAGGACTCGATCCCCGGCTGGAAACACCCCGGCGTAAAACCCCCCGTACCGCGGTGCCCCGGGGCGCTGTGGGAATCGGCGGGAACCAGACCGGCATCTATCCCCTGGCCTCCCCCGGGGGCTGGCAGCTTATCGGCAGGACCCCCATACGGCCCTACGACAGCCGCCGGGAGGAACCGGTGTTGTACAAAACCGGAGATTTTATCGCCTTTTTTCCGATAGACCCGGGGGAATACGCGGAAACCGAAAAACAGGTTGAGGCCGGGGTCTATGAGGTGAGACGGGAAGCCTATAGTCCCCCGCCGGAGGAAGGGCCCCCATGGGAATGAAGATCCTCCAGGCCGGTCCCCTGACCACGGTGCAGGACCAGGGGCGGTTTGGGTATATGGCCTTGGGTTTTTCCCCCTCCGGGGCCATGGACGATTTTTCCTTTTCTCTGGCCAATATTCTGGCGGGGAACGATGAAGGAGAGGCGGCCCTGGAGATGACCATGGCCGGTATTTCCGCTGTTTTTGACGGCCCCGCGGTGATCGCCCTTACCGGGGCGGACATAAGCCCCATGATTGACGGGAAACCGGCGGCCATGAACCGGGCCCTGGCGGTGGGGGCGGGGAGCGTTTTTTCCTCCTCCTTTGCCCGGGGAGGCTGCCGGAGCTATCTGGCCGTGGCCGGGGGTCTGGATTTGCCCCTGAGCCTGGGGAGCCGTTCCACCAACCTGAAGGCGGGAATCGGCGGTCTTGAGGGACGGAAGCTGCAAAACGGGGATTATCTCCCCTTCCGCGCCCCCTGCTCCGTGTTACCGGCCATGGAGAGGCGGGTCTACGAGCCCCGCCCCCCGGCGGCCGGGCCGGAACCGCTGGTCTTGCATGTGGTCCCCGGCATCCAGGAGGACCGGTTCTCCCTCCGGGGGATCAAGACCTTTTATACTTCGGTGTATACCCTGTCCCCGGATTCGGACCGGATGGGGATCCGCTTTGCGGGCCCGCCGGTGGAATCGATCCGGGGAACGGATATTGTCTCCGACGGCATCGCCGCCGGGGCAATACAGATCCCCAATTCAGGACAGCCCCTGGTCCTCATGCGGGACCGGCAGACCGTCGGCGGCTACGCGAAGATCGGTACGGTCGCGGGGACGGATCTCCGGTTTCTCGCCCAGCTCCTTCCCGGCGCGCCGGTAGGGTTTAAAAAGATCTCCCTCCGCCGGGCCGAGGGGATGTACCTCAAGCGGCTGGCGGAATTCGGGGACTTGAAAAAAAGACTAGGGGAGTGATATATGAATTCTATGGACCATGTGAATATGGACTATGTCCATCTGAGCCCCCGGGACGCCAGGAAGCTGATCCGGGAAGGGACCTATACCGATCAGACCTCGGGGATGTGCGCGGGGTATGCCCAGGCAAACCTGGCGGTGCTGCCCGCGGAATACGCCTATGATTTTTTGCTTTTTACCCAGCGGAACCCCAAATCCTGCCCGGTCCTGGAGGTAAGCGACCGGGGAAGCCGGCTGCTGCCCCTGATCGCCCCCGGCGCGGACATTGCCCGGGACATTCCCAAATACCGCCTCTACCGGGAGGGGGTCTTGGAAGGAGAGTATACCGACATGGCCGCCTTCTGGCAGGATGATTTCGTGAGTTTCCTCATCGGCTGTAGTTTCTCTTTTGAATCGGAACTCCTCGCCGCGGACGTGAGCGTCCGGCATATTGAGGAGGGCCGCAATGTGCCCATGTATATTACCAATATTGACTGCGTACCCGCGGGTGTTTTTCACGGGAAGATGGTGGTCAGCATGAGGCCCCTTCCGCCGGAGCAGGTGATAAAGGCGGTGACCATTACCGCCTCCATGCCCCGGGTCCACGGCGCGCCGGTGCATATCGGCGATCCCTCCCTTATCGGTATCCTGGATATCGACAAGCCCGACTTTGGGGACCGGGTTACCATCCGTTCCGGGGAGACCCCGGTTTTTTGGGCCTGCGGGGTTACGCCCCAATCGGTGATCAAAACCGCGAAACCCCGGATCGCCATTACCCACGCGCCGGGGCATATGCTGATTACGGATGTTAAAAATACCGCCCTTAAAAACTAAGGGTTTTCCGGACAAAACGAGGAAAAGACCATGAAGATCACCAAAATCGATCTGAACTGCGACCTGGGTGAAAGTTTCGGCCCCTGGACCATGGGGCTGGACGCGGAGATTATCCCCCTCATATCCTCCGCCAATATCGCCTGCGGTTTCCACGCCGGGGACCCCCTGGTCATGGCGAAAACCGTAAAGGCGGCCCGGGACCACGGGGTGGCGGTGGGTGCCCATCCGGGGTTTCCCGATTTATCCGGCTTCGGCCGGCGGGACATGCAGGTCAGCGCCGGGGAGGCCAAGGCCTATGTGCAATACCAAATCGGCGCCCTCAAGGCCTTTTGCGACGCCTGCAAAGTTCCCCTCGCCCATGTTAAGCCCCATGGAGCCCTGTACAATATGGCCGCCCGGGACCCGGCCCTTGCGGAAGCGGTCTGCCGGGCTGTCGCGGAGCTGGACCCCGGCCTTATTCTGCTTGCCCTGGCGGGGAGCGAGATGATCCGGGCAGCGGAAAAGCTGGGCCTCCCCGCTGCCCGGGAGGTCTTTGCCGACCGGGCCTATGAAGAGGACGGCTCCCTGGTGGCCCGGAGCAAACCGGGCGCCCTCATCACCGATGAGGAGGAGGCCCTGCGCCGGGTGGTGGGGATGGTAAAGGAGGGGCGGGTGAGGGCCGTTAGCGGAAAGGAGATAACCCTCACCGCGGATTCAATCTGCGTCCACGGCGACGGCCCCCGGGCCCTGGCCTTTGTGCAAAGGATAAACGACCGCTTCAAGGCCGAAGGTATCGCCATTGTTCCCCTGGCGGAACTGGCAGGCCGTTAAAGATACCGCGGATCGCTCCCCAGGCTCATTCAGGCGCGGTTCCTAACCGGGCGGGGAATAGATACCGCGGCATAGGCGGCCTTTCCCGTTTGGGTAATTTCGCTTCCCATAACATACTATGATTTTAGTTTTGAAACCGTTTCAACAGACAATAACTTTGATGCCCAGTTCTTCGAGGCTTTTGATATAATCCTGGGTAACCTTGTCGTCGGTGATGAGATAATTGATCTTTTTTTGACAGTTCAGGGACGCGAAATAGATCCTTTCAAGTTTGCTTGAATCCGCCAGGAGAAAAATCGTATGGGCCGAATTGATCATGGCCTGCTTGAGGGGAATATCCGAGGTTCCCGGATAGGTAAGGCCCGCGGCAAGGGAAAAGCCCCCGGTGGCCAGAAAGAGCTTTTCCACATAGATATCCTTAAATATGGCCGATGCTTTTTCACCGGTTACCGAAAGGGTAGGGACCTTCAATTCACCGCCGGTAAGCAAAATATGGTTTGTAGGCTCGGCGCCGAGGATGAGGGTGATGTTGATGGCGGAGGTGATTATGTTGAGGTCCTTCCGGTCGGTGATGTTTTTGGCCAGTTCCGTCAGGGTTGAACCCGAATCCAGGATGATATTATCCCCCGACCTAATAAATTCCGCGGCCTTGACGCCTATTCGGCGCTTCTCCTCCATGTGTTCCGTATGCTCCAGGGTAAGCTTACCGGTAAATGAGGAAAAATCGGCGATAAAAGCGCCCCCGTGCTGGCGGGTGATGGAATGGGTTTTTTCAAGGGTTTCCAGGTCCTGCCGTATGGTCGGTTCCGACACCTTGAAAAGGGCGCTCAGTTCCTGAACCCTGCAGCTCCCGTTTTCGCGAAGCAATTCCAGTATTTTTTCCCGGCGCTGGTCTTGAAACATATATTTCTCTAGGAATACTATCTTCTTTCCAGGCACTTTTTTCAAGGCGGATGAGTTGGTATTCATCTCTTTTCCATAAATTCCCGTATCGTTCCGGCAATTCCTTTCCCGTCCAGCCCAAAAAAGGTCTTGTTGAAGGGAGCCGCGGCGTTTTGGGTGAAGGTCCCCTCGGGAACCCCCAGACGTTTGAGCCGCGCCCCCAGGCCCTCCCCGGCGATGAGTTCCGAGACTATGCTGCCCGCGCCTCCGTGGGTGGAATGCTGCTCCAGGGTGAGGACTTTACCGGTTTTTTTGATGGACTCCGCCAGGGCGGTCTTATCTAAGGGCCGTATGGAAGAGAGGGCAAAAACATCCATGGTAAAGCGGTCCTTGAGGATTGCCGCGGCCTCCAGGGCGTCGTGAACCGCGGTTCCAAGGCAGATAACGGTAAGATCCTGTCCTTGGGCGGCCTGTACCGGTTTTCCCGGAACAATACGGTAATCTTCCCCGTGGATGTCCGGAAAGCTCCCGGAATTGAGGCTTATGTAAAAGGGGCCTTCCTTGGCGGCGGCATACCTGGTCATTTCCGCGCATTCCCGGCCGTCGCAGGGCGCGAAAATGGTAAGCGCCGGGCAGCCCCGCATGACGCTGATGTCATTTATCTCATGGTGGGTTACCCCGTCAAGGCCGTAACTGAAACCGGCGTGCATGGCGTTAAGTTTTACGTTGGCATGGCTGTAGCTCACATCTACCTTGATCTGTTCGGCGGAACGGCAGATAAGGAAGGCCGCCGCGTTACCCGTAAAGGGGATAAAGCCCATGTTGGACAGTCCCACAGCGATACCGATAAGGTTCTGTTCCGCGATACCCACGTTTACCACCAGCTCCGGAAAACGGGCGAGAAAAGGTTTTACCTTGCTGGTACTTACCGAATCACTTACCAGGTAGATAATATTCATCCCCTCCTCTTTAAGGCGGATGAGGGTTTCGATCTGTTTTTCACGAAGGTCTGTTTTGTTCATAAAACAAGCTCCCGCAGGGCCTTCGTACATTCCTCTTCCGTGGGGATGCGGTGATGCCATTCGGGTACGTTCTCCATAAAAGACACACCCTTGCCCTTAATTGTTTTCGCTATGACCGCGTGGGGAACGCCCCCGTCATAGTCCAGTGAATCGAGCAAGGCGGCGACTTTTTCGGCGCTGTTGCCGTCAACATGATGGGTGTCGAAACCAAAGGCCCGCAGCTTATCCTCCAGCGGCTCAATTCCCATAGTGTCCCGTACCGGGGCGGCAAGCTGGAGGCCGTTATGGTCAATGATCCAGGTGAGGTTTCCCAGCTTGAAGTGCGCGGCGGCCATGGCGGCTTCCCAGTTGCTCCCCTCCTGGAGTTCCCCGTCTCCGGTGAGGACAAAGACCCGGCAGGACCGGCCCGCTTTTTTCGCTCCCAGGGCCATACCCACGGCAATCGAAAAACCGTGTCCCAGGGCCCCGGTGTTAGCCTCCACTCCGGGTATGTGGTTGGTCGGGTGGGTCGTGAGAGGGCAATCCGGTTTGAGATAATCGTCAAGCCACGTTTCAGGAAAAAAGCCCCGTTCCGCCAGGGTACAGTAGAGCCCTTCGGAGGCATGGCCCTTGCTGAGGACAAAGCGGTCCCGGCCGGGATCGTCCGCGTTTTCCGGGGAAAGCCGCAGGGTATGGAAAAACAAGGTCGTGAGGATGTCCGCCTCGGAAAGGGACGCCCCCAGGTGGCCGCCGCGGGCATGGGTGATCATTTTTAAGATTTTTCGCCGGATTTCAGCCGCTTTCGAGTTTAATTGTACAATCTCCAAGTTAACCTCTTTCTTACAGAACGACTCTCCCCGTCCTTCTGGCGGAGGGAGTCGTTTATCGTTGATTTATCAGGTGTTGCTATTCCTTGGGTAACCCCGATAAGCTGCTCCGTAACTCACTCCTTGATTTTCTATTCTGATTAGTTTTGATTATTTATGAATACTCTATAATATTTTAGAAACAATGTCAATAACAAATATATTAGAAAATAAATGAAAAAATAGTTGACTTTTATTTTTGTTTATGATAAAATTATTCTCAATATAACGCTATCCTCTAGCTAAAAGACTAACAAGGAGAAACAATTGAAAAGTTCATTTGGCTTATGTGTTCTGTTGACGCTGTTCGCTGCTTCCGCTGTATTTGGCGGCGGTTCAGGGGACAAGACGCAGGCTGCCGATTCGGGGCTGTTCAAATCCCGGCGCTTGAAAATGCTTTCGATTTGGGACAATACTGATCCGAAAACCG
>JAITBE010000239.1 GCA_031283755.1 Spirochaetaceae bacterium | reverse complement strand
TTGATCCCCGGGCCTTTGCGGAATTTGCCGAAAAAGGCATCGTGCTTATTCCCTATGAACTTTCCCTTAAGGGGCACGAATCCCTCCCCGAAGGGCTGATAGCGCTGGGACAGGACAAGGAGGAGGTCCGGGTTTTGTCCGTGGGAAAGGAGATCCCTGGGGAAAGCCCCTGGGTTTTACCGGAACGTTCCCTGGCCGAAATCGATGCCCTGATCGCGGATATTCGGGATAAACTGGCGGATATTGAAAACCAGCTGCGGGCTTTCGTCCTCAGGAAGGCTTCCCTTGAAGTCGAGCAGAGAACCCTCTTAGAGGGGATAGAATTTGAAACCGCCCGGGCGGGAATGGAAACCGTAGAGGATGTCCCGGTGGAATTTACCGTTTCGTGGATTACCGGTTTTGTTCCCCAGGATGAATTGGGGGTTTTGAAACGGGCCGCCGCTGAAAACGGCTGGGCCCTTATGGCCGATGAGCCCGATGAGGACGATAATGTTCCGACCAAGCTGAAAAACAACCGCCTGGCGAGTCTGATACGGCCGCTAACCGATTTTCTGGAAGTCGTGCCGGGTTATAACGAGATCGACATCTCGGGTTTTTTCCTTTTCTTCTTTGTTATTTTCTTTGGCATGATATTCGGCGACGCAGGTTATGGCGCGTTGATCATCCTTGCCGCCGTGATCGGCATACTCAAATCGGCCAAAAAAGGCGTCGTCCCCTTCTTAAAGCTCCTGTTGCTGCTGGGGCTTTCAAATTTTACCTGGGGCCTTTTAACCTGTTCCTGGTTCGGTGTCAAGAGCGCCCTGCTTCCCGATGTTTTGAAAAACATATCGCTGCCCCTTATTTCAAATGCCGTGGCGGACAGGTCCGCTACGGATCAGGCTATCGTTCAGCAGAATCTGATGATCTTCTGTTTTTCTTTGGCCTTGTTGCAGCTCTCAATCGGGCATATTCTCGCCATCCTCCACGAAAAATCCCTGAAAATACTGGGACATATCGGCAACATTGCTATGCTGGGGGGAATGTATTTTGTTATACTTTCGCTTATTGCCAGTAACGAAGCCCGGCAGATACCCCTGTATCCGGCGGCGATCTATGTTTTCGCCGGCGGGTTCATACTAAATTTTGTGTTTGCCAGTTATGAGGGAAGCATAGGCCGCTCCATTCTGGAAAGCCTCAAAAATATCATTTCGGTAATATTGGGGATTGCCAATGTTTTTTCCGATATTATGTCCTATATCAGGCTTTGGGCGGTGGGTCTTGCGGGGGCGGCGATTGCCGATACGGTGGATACCATGGCTGTCCAGATCGGCGGGATAGCTGGTCCCGTGGTGGTTCATTTTATTGTGTTTATCCTTGCCGGGGTTCTTTTGATCTTCGGCCACGGGTTAAACCTGGTCCTTAATGTGCTTTCGGTTCTGGTCCACGGCGTAAGGCTCAACACCCTGGAATTTTCCGGCCATGTGGGGCTTACTTGGGCGGGTACCGCGTACAAGCCTTTTGCAAAACATACTATTCGCGTTCCCACGAATAGATAAAATTGATAGGAGATACGCCGGTTAATCCCGGCGACTTCAAAAATGAGGAGAAAGATATGAATTTAGGATTGATAGGCGCAGGACTGGTGATGGGTCTTTCCGCCGTAGGTTCGGCAATCGGTATCGGTATCGCGGGCCAGGCAGTTATCGGCGCATGGAAAAAATGTTATATCGCCAACAAGCCAGCGCCTATGACCCTGCTTGCCTTTGGTGGAGCTCCCTTAACCCAGACTTTCTACGGTTATATTTTGGGTTTTCTCTTTATGAAGCCCGCGGCCCTGGCGGTGGTGAATGATCCCCAGCGGGGTTCCCTTTTTTTGGGTATCGGCATTGCCTCCGGGCTTGGTATAGCCTTTTCCGCCATTGCCCAGGGCAAAGCGGGCGCCGCCGGCGCGGATGCTGCCGGTGAAACCGGTAAGGGCTTTGTCAATTACATGATGATCGTGGGTATCTGCGAAACCGTTGCTATCTTTGCGATGGTGCTTTCCATGATCAGTCTGAGTCTGTAGGTTTTGAGGCAAAAAAGAACTCTGCGGATCGGCGGTTTTGATCATGTCGCACCCGTCCTGATTGGGGGCGATCATCCCGTGGTTATTCAAACCATGTGGAAGGATCGCCTTTCTTTTTCCGATCTTGAAGGAGCGGCCGGCGAAGCCTTGGTTAAACGGATAGATCGGCTTAAAGCCATGGGCTGCGGTCTGCTCCGTTTTGCGGTTCCTGATTTGGATGCCGCCGAGGTTTTAGGCGCCCTGGCCCGGAAAGTGTCCATGCCCCTGGTGGCGGACATTCACTTTGATTATAAAATCGCCCTCCGCTGTCTGGATTATCCCATCGCGAAAATCAGGATTAACCCCGGGAATATCGGAAGTAAAGAAAAGGTAAAGGACATCCTCACCAAAGCCGCGGATCGGGGTGTCCCTATCCGGATTGGGGTTAACGCCGGCAGTCTTCCCCAGGATCTGCGGCGTTCCGTTGATGAAGGCATCATGGATCGGGCGGAAGCGCTGGCAGCGGCGGCGGAGCGGGAATTGGCTATTTTCCAGGAATTTAACTTTAAAAACACCCTGGTTTCTCTAAAAGCCTCCTCAATTGCCGATACTATAAAGGCGAACCGGATCTTGGCATCCCGGACCAATCTGCCGATCCATATCGGAGTTACCGAAGCGGGCCCCCTTGTCTCCGGGGTAGTGCGGAATACGGCGGCCTTGTTAGTCCTGTTGTCCGAAGGGATAGGTGAAACCATCCGGGTTTCCCTTTCCGATTCTGTCGAAAACGAGGTAATCGCCGGCAGGGAGATCCTGGGGGCGGCGGCGGATATTTCCGGGGATGAGAAAAACCGCCGGGGGGTGGTGATAATTTCCTGTCCCCGGTGCGGCAGGAATAGTTTTGATACCCATGGGTTTACCGAACGGTGGCTCACCAGGCTGTACTCCCTGGATAAAGACATCACCGTGGCGGTTATGGGTTGCGCGGTAAACGGCCCCGGCGAGGCCCGTCACGCGGACCTGGGTATCACCGGAGCGGGGAATCAGGTGCTGCTTTTCCGGCACGGCAGGGTGATACGGACCATAAACGCCGATGCCGGAGACCTGGAAATTTTGGCGGATAGGGCCTTTGGAGAAGCCCTGGAGGAATTGTAGAAAACCCGGTACGCTGGCGTGCCGAAGGGTTTGCCCATTTTTAAAAACGAAGCCTTTCCCAAAACTCGGCTAATTTTGGAAAAGCTTCCGAAAAAGCGGTCTAAAGCCCGATTTTTCATATAAATTTAAGGTTGCTTTCCCAAAAACTGAAGTTTTGGGAAAGCCTCAATATAAAATTTAAAAATGAGGAGCTTTATTTATGAAAAAAGTTTTGATCTGTGTTTTGCTTTTGTTTCTGACTTTTACGGTGGAAACGTTTGCGGATCATCCTGGCGGTACGGGAATCGGTCTTGATTTACGTTATAGTGTGACCGGCGGTTGGGGGCCTGCGTTGTCCCTTAAACTACCGCCGGTGCCGGTGTATTGGGGTGTCGGGTTGGGGATCGATAAAAACTGGTTCGGCCTTAATGTGTCGGGGGACTATTATTTTATCGATAAACCCCTGGTTCCGCAAATTAATCTTGGCTGGTACCTGGGGGGCGGCGGGTATATCGGTCTGTGGATTTGGAAGGATAGTTACCACCCTTCCTGGGCCAAGGACGACACCCTTGATATGGCCTTAACCTTGGGCGCCCGGATCCCTATCGGCCTTTCCTGGCAGCCCCAGGATTTTCTGGAGGTATTTGTGGATGTTGCCCCCAGTTTGGGCCTTTGGATAATCCCGCTGCGATTCCCCGATTGGGATATCAACTTTGATTTAGGCGTCCGTTTTTGGATCTAGCGGTTCTTTTTAGCCGCCTGTAAAGGGAACCTCCGGCGGTATTTGGGTTTAAAGGGGAAGTATGGTGAGAAAAAGCAGATTTTTTTTCCTGAGTTTTTTTGTTTTTAATGCCGCCTTTGCTTTTACCCAGATACCGCCGGAGAAACCCTACTGGTTTACCCTGGAACAGGGGAAACTTTTGTTTAGAAACGGCAAATACGGGGATGCCCTTCTTGCCTTTGAGGATGCCCGGGATCAGCGGAAAGCCCTGTACACCCAAATGGAGCGTTCTTTTATAACGCTCCTGTCAGTTCCGGAGGTCCGCCGACTGGGGGATTCCCTGAGCCTGGTGGAGACCTATATAAGGGATCAGCGGCAGGAAAGCGCCGCCGCGGTTCTGCGGGAGCTTTATTACCGGGTTCCCAAGGCGTCTCTGGAGGGGTCGGCCAGGATGGCCTTGGAACAGATAGGGCGTTTGAAGAATTACCCCGAGGCGGAATACTGGATTGGGGAAACCTACCGGGTCGAGGGTGAGTTAGGAATAGCCCTGAAACAATATCAAAAGGCCTATGAACAACGGGCCTTTCTGGAAAATTCGGGGTTTGAACGGGAAATTCTATATAGAATCGTTGATATTCACCGGCTCAAACAGGAATACCCGGAGATGGAAAGGTGGCTCCTGGAAATTCTGAAACAAGACCGGCTTTGGTCCGAAGATGCGGGAATTTTCGCGAAAAACGCCATGTTCAGGACCATGGAAAACGACGGGCTAACCCGGTTTTTAACCCTCTACCGGTATAATAACGGGTCCGTTGAAAAAGCCCACCGGCTTTTGGGGCTTTATTATTACGCCTCGGGACGGCATAGCCGGGCGGCGGAACACCTTTTATACGCCTTCCTTATTCAGAACAGTATCATTATCGAGGAGATCCTCCGGAATCAATTTGATTTTGTTTTTACCAATTTAGAAAACCTTCAAAGCGAAATTGCCCGCAGGCCGGTATTAACCGCTTATATCGAAGAAGTGGAATACTTCAAAACCATATATTACCTGGGTTCCGCCTTTTACGGCGCCGGAAAACCAACGCCTGCCCGGGAATTTTGGACCTTTTTATCCCTCAGGAACGGCGCCGGGGCTGCCGCGGGGGAATGGGGAACCCGGGCCCGGGGGCAGCTCCGCAGCCCCTCCATGGAGCCGGCGGTAGAATACCCCTAATTTCGGCTTTACCGAAAAACGCCCGGTGATCCCCGGTAAAAATACTTGTTTTTGCCCAAAGATAAACTTGTTCATAAATGCAAAGTAGGATACATTCATTATATGAACACGGTTATTTTAAAAGCTGCGGACCTGGACGGGTTCCTTACCGATGCCGATAGGGCTTCCATTTCCCGGATGGACGAATTTTACCGTCATGTGATGACCTGTTTTACCCTGCTTTCCACCACCAGATCCGACGCGGAACGGCGGCGGGAGGAGGATAAACTCATTGGGCTTTACAATGAGATGGGGGGTCTGATGCAGGAAATCTGTAATCATGAGGCCGGTATCCATGTATATTCCTTCCGTACCCCCCAGGAGAGCCATGCCGAAGCGTCCCGGCTTATTGCCAAACTCCGGGACATCCGGACGGAGCGGGAGGAATTTGTTTATTATATTCAACGGGCCTATGAAATGCTTTTCAACCTGGCCTACGGGGGAACGACCGGGGCGAATAAAAATTATCTGATTGTGAAAACCCCGGTGACCATGCCGGTTCAAAACTACGCGGTTCATAAAATAACCAACATTGATGATAAAATCGAAAATACCGTGATGTGTGTTATGCTTCGGGGGGCCCTATTACCCTCCATGATTATGTCCAAGGAAATTGAGGAATACTCGTCCCATGCCCATGTGACCCCCTTTGCCCTGTTCAGAATTCGGCGGGATGATACAAAACATGAAAACGATATGGAGTATATTCTGGATCTGGATCGTTCCTTTTTTAATCCGGATATGCTTGACGGTAAGGACCTTATTTTCGCGGACCCCATGAATGCCACCGGGGGAAGCCTGGTAACGGTCATAAAATACCTTTTAGATCGGGGGATCAAACCTAAGTCGGTCCAATTCTTTAATGTTATCGCCGCCCTTAAGGGAGCCCTGCGGGCGGTCAGAGCCCTGGATAATTGTCAGGTTTTTACCCTGTGGATGGATCCGGTCTTAAATGAAGCGGCCTATATCATGCCGGGGTTGGGAGATGCCGGAGACCGGATCAACGGGCGGGATATGGAAGAACGTCCCCGGAACATCATGCAGCTCATCGCCGATTACGGTTCTAATATCGCCCGGCTTTATCGGGCGCAGCTCCGTGAAATAGAGGATACGGTCCTCAATACCCCAAAATGAATATGAAACCGTCTTTTTTATTATTAATTTGTTTTGTTTTTTCGGGATTCCTCTTTTCCTGTATGTCTCAGGCCCAGGCCGCCAAAGCGGAGGAATATTATGCCCTGGGCATGGCTTATTTTGATTTGGGCCGGTATACGGAAGCGGAAAAATGGTTAAACCAGGCCAGAGTTCTGGACAAGACCAGGCTGGCATCGGAATACAACCTGGGGCGTATAGCCTTTGAAACCGGCCGGTATGAGGATGCGATAGAATTTTTTGATGGTATCCTTAAAAAGGATCCGGATAATATAATGGCCCTCAAGGCCGCCGCCTATAGCAGAATCAAAACCGGTGACTTTGATCAAGCCGAGGCTTTATATGAACGGGTTCTTTTGCTAGTGCCCGAAAATGTCGATGACGGCTACAATTATGCCCTGGTCCTCAACGCCGTAAACAAACCGGAAAAAGCGGAAGATGTTCTGTCAAAATACCCCTATGCCCTTTTGGATAATAAGGATATTCTGCTTCTTTATGCCCGCTCCCAGAGAGCCCAGCGTAAACCCGAGGCGGTGGATAGTTACAGCCAATGGCTTATCAACAACAGCGATCCCCAGGCGCAGTATGAATTTGCCCTGGTTCTGGAAGAAAACGGGCTTTATGCCCGGTCTTTGGAAGAATACCGGAAACTGCTGGTGGTTCTTCCCGGTGACAGCGGCGCCGGCCCTAATGAAGGAGGGTTGCGGAGATCCGCCATCCAATTCGATATCGCCCGGCTGCTCTTTATCGCGGATGCTGAAAACCCTCAGGGCATTACCGAACTTGAGCTGGCCGTTTCCGAAGGGTTTTCCGATGCGGAGGCGCTGAATAAACTTTTGGATGATGAAAGGATTTCTTCTTCCGCCAAAGAAGCGATCCGTAAAACCATTGATGACTTAAAAAGCGGCAAGAAGGGTAGTACCGATGGTGCCGATGAAGGGATATGATAGTTTCGATGATACAGATCCTATTTGAAATTCCCGATGTGGATAATATCAAAGAAAAGCGCCGGGTGATAAGATCCGTTAAAGATAAGCTGCAGCGCCGTTTTCACATGAGCGCCGCCGAGGTGGATCTGCAGGATTCTCTTTCCTTTGCCCAAATCGGCGGCGCCCTGGTTTCTAATTCCAGAAGTTTTGGGGAATCGGTGTTACATAAGGCCTTTGAAATGATAGAGCAGGATTTTGCGGTTCGGATCCAGGACGTGTCTATCTATTCGGAAGAATTTTAACAAGGGAGTATCCATGGGGCTGAAAAACAGTATTTTACGCGCCAGGAGTTTGATTGGAAGGCCGGGTTTATACCCCGGAGCTTGCTCCGGAAAATTTACCACCACTGAAAATGTTGTACATCGATTTTCGGATCGGGGTATGAATCCGGCCAGTACAATAAATTTCCTTTCCAACGAAGATACAGGAGCTTGCTCCTGGGTTCTTCATTGACAACCAGGTTATTTTATAATCCTTGTTTTAAGTTTATTACATTTATATGCGTTGTCAAATTCGGTATATATTCCAGTTTACCGGTGAATTTTCACGCCGCATATACCGTTTTTTTGTGGGAATGTAAGAAAATTCAAGTATTTTACCACC
>JAITBE010000097.1 GCA_031283755.1 Spirochaetaceae bacterium | reverse complement strand
TGCAGCGTCTAAGATACCGCAGAGCTTGCTCTAAACTTGACTCATAGAAATACAGGCCATACTCATTCCTCAAAACTAAGACGTAAATGAAGAAATTTAACCACGGAAGACCCGGAATTTCACGGAAAAAGGTATATACGCTATTTTTTCCCTCTTTCTCTTGTTCTTTCCGTGTAATTCTGTGAAATTCCGTTGTTTTTTTTCTTAAAACAGGTAATGATACCTGAATTGTGGGTCAAGTTTAGAGCTTGCTCCGCGGAGGCTCATTACCCAATCCTACAGCGCCACCGTGGAGAAGGGGGGCGCCCGGCTGAGGACCTGGGCTACCCGGAGGTGTTCCGGGAGGAGAAGGCCGGGGTCCTCTTCCAGCATGGCAAAGGCGTCATTCCGGGCCCGCTCCAATTCTGCGGCGTCCCGAAGGGGATCGGCTATCCCCAGGGAGAGGTAGCCCGACTGTTCGATTCCCGCGATCTGTCCCGGGCCCCGGAGCTTTAGATCTTCCTCGGCGATGATAAAACCGTCGGAGTTTTCCAACATCACCTTGAGCCGTCTTTTACCGTCTTCGGTGAGTTCCTCGGAGTAGACCAGAAAGCAGTAAGCCTCCGCCGGTCCCCGTCCCACCCGGCCGCGGAGCTGGTGGAGGGCGGAAAGGCCGAAATGTTCGGCGTGTTCTACGACCATACAGGTGGCGTTAGGTATATCCACCCCAACCTCCACCACACTGGTGGCCGCCAGGATCCGGATATCCCCCCGGCGGAAATCGTCCATGATCCGCCGTTTTTCCTCCTCCTCAATCCGGGAGTGTATGAGGGCTGTAGGATATTGGGGAAAGATCTCTTTGCCCAGCCGTTCCGCCATGGACACCGCGTCTTTAAGGTCCCTGGTTCCGTTAACCTCGATCAGAGGATACACAAAATAAGCCTGATGCCCGGCGGCCAGTTCCTTCCGTACAAAATCGTAGACCTTCTCCTCGTTGGATTCCCTGGCCAGGTGGGTTTTTATGGGTTTTCGTCCCGGGGGCAGGTCCCGGATGATAGACACCTCCAGGTCCCCAAAAACCGTCAGGGCCAGGGTCCGGGGGATGGGGGTAGCGCTCATCATAAGGAGGTCCGGAGTTCCCGGAGACGATAGGGAGGATTGCCCTTTGGCCATGATCAGGGAACGCTGGATAACCCCAAAACGGTGCTGCTCGTCCACGGTGACCAGCCGGAGATTCTTATAGATCACATCCCGGGAAAAAAGGGCATGGGTACCGATAACCAGGTCTATTTCTCCGGCGGCCAGAGCCTTGAGCAGAGGGGAGCGGCCTGCGGCCTTGAGGTTTCCCGTGAGGAAGGCGGGCCTTACCCCCAGGGGCTCCAGGAGAGCTCCGGCGTTTTCCGCATGCTGCCGGGCCAAAAGCTCCGTAGGGGCCAAAAGCGCGGCCTGTCCCCCGGCTTCCACCGCCCCCAAGGCGGCGAGGAAAGATACCAGGGTCTTCCCGGAGCCTACGTCTCCCTGGAGGAGCCGGGCCATGGGAAAGGGCCCGGCCATATCCCGGTTAATTTCAGCGATCGCCTCAATTTGCCCGGAGGTAAGGGAAAAGGGCAGTCTGTCCAAAAGCCGCTGCTGGAGGGGAGAAAAATCCCCATTGTTCTCCGGACCCCGTCCTTCCCGCCTCACGCTTGTCCCGGGCTTGCGCCGTTCCAATGCCCGCTTTCCCACCAGTACCTCCAGGTAGAAAAGTTCCTCGTAGATCAGGGTTTTCCGGGCCAGATCCAGCTCCTTTTGGGAAGCGGGAAAATGGAGGGCTCTGATGGCCTGCGCCTTAGCCGCCAGACCGTCCCGCAGGATAATCCCCGGGGGTAGTTCGTCCTCCAGGGGAGCCGCGTACTGGTCCAGGGCCTGCCGGATCAGGCGCCGGAGCATACCCTGATTGAGTCCGGCGCTGAGGGGATAAATGGGGAGGAGCCGGCCAAAATTACGGCTTTGAAAACGGCCGGAACCGCGGTCATTTTCATCCTCAGGGTCCATTCCCTTGTCCAGGGCCTCTATTTCAAAGGCGGTAGATTGGATATCCCCGTATTTATAATAAAACCGGCCCCAGAGACGGTAATAATTCCCGATGATAAGTTGTTTTTCCAAAAAAGGCCGGTTAAAACAAACCAGGACCGCCCGGGCAGTATGATCCTCCACATGGATCTTGAGCGTTTTCATCCGGCCAAATCCAAACCAGTCGTGGGCCAAGACCTGGACCACGGTACAAACCGCGGGGAAATTTTTATAATCCTTAAGAGGTATTTCCCGGCTCCGGTCCTCCCAATCCCGGGGATAATGACAGAGGAGGTCCGCGACACTGGTGATCCCTATCCGGGCAAGGATGTGGATCGATTTGGGACCCACCCCCCGGACATGATCAATCGTCGCAGTAAGTTCCCGGAGAAACATAGAAAACCGTCAAAGGGGAAGTGAAATCAGCAGGGCTAACACCCGGTTAAGGACAATCCCCAGGCCGATTCTGAGGATCACCAACACCCCCAGGGAGACAAGGAGCCCCGTAAGGTAATTCACCAGCCGGTTTCTGAAGATGATCCGGTTTATCCGGTACAGAACGGGCTGGGAAATCGTGTCGATGATCCGCCAAAAGGTGCCGTATATGTTCCGGTTGGTAAGGTAGGCAAAAAGCCGTAATACCAGGATGAGAATAAAAAATCCCAGGATAAAGGAAGCTGCGGACCAGAGGGCGGAAAGGACCAGGGCCAGGATGAACCCCAGGGTGATACGGCCGTAACGTCCCAGGGTGGTGAAAATATTGTTCACCAGGGATAGAACCGCCAAGGCCGCAATGGGAGAGAGATCAAAAACCCGGGTTTGCAGGAAAGAAAACCGGCGGAACCAATTGAGGTAAGGATCGGTGGCCGCGCAGAGTATATCATAGGGCTTTCCATACCGGGCTCCGCTGAACCAGGTGAGGAGAATCCTGATAAAAATGAGGAGGATATACACCCCGGTTATCCCCCCCAGAATATCCATACTTATCCGGATTATATTTTGCATAACAGTCTCCTTCCATGGGCGAATTCTGGTTTGCCGCCCCCCAAGGCCGGTTCCGTGGGGTTCATTCCGGCCATACGTTGGCAACCCCGGTACAGCGGGTCAGGGCGTTGAGGTGGACCGTATCGGCGGCGGCGCTTATCTGGGTTGCGGTACGGATCACCGTCTCCCCGCCGGAGGTGGGGACATGGATAAATACCGAACAGGGACCGGGATTCTCAAAAAGATAATCCCGCAAAGGGTAGAGGGTTTCTTCTTCGGCTAGCTCCAGGGGGTTAAGCCGTATATGGATCTCCCGAAAGACGTTTTCCGCGGACTTTTTCTCCCTAAAACTATCTGATTCAGCCTGAGGAACTTCGTTTTTTTCCACATTCCGCCGGGTACTTTTTACCAATTTTTCCATATCCGGCAAGCTGCTTACCAGGAGCCCCGGACGTTCCCGTTTTTGTTCTCCTGATCGGTCAATCCGTCCCCGGACGGCGAGTTTGTCATTGGGATGAATTTTATCCCGATGAGCCGCCCATTCCTTTGGAAAAAAGACCAGTTCAATCTCGCCGTTATAATCCATCAGGGTAACGAATCCCATTTCCACTCCCTTTTTGGTCATCTGGGGCCGCACGGTCTTGACAATACCTATGAGGGTATAGGTCCCGTCAGGGGAATTCTCCGGGTGGGCCAGATCCACCGTTACCTCCTGCCGCCAGACTTCCCGGTAATCATCCAGGGGGTGGCCGGAGAAATAAAACCCGATGAGTTCTTTTTCTATGGTCAGCTGCTGCATCCGGTCCCATTCGGGGAAGGGTTTATAGACAAAATCGGGATAATCCTTTTCTCCGGTGTTCTCAAAGAGACTGGACTGGCCGTATTTTTTATCTTCCTTTTTATTTTGGGCGTAATCCACCGTCTGCTCCAGATTCCCCGCCAGGATTGCCCGGGACAAGCCGAACCCGTCAAAAGCCCCGGTTTTTATCAGGAGCTCCACCACCTTTTTGCCCACGGTTTTGATATTCACCCGGTCCAGAAAATCCATAAAGTCCCGGTAGGGCCCGTCTTTACGGCAATTGACGATTTCCTCCGCCGAAGCGGCCCCCAGGCCCTTAATCCCCAAAAAGCCGTAGACGATCCGACCGGCGGCCACGGTAAAATAGGGCCCCGACCGGTTGATATCCGGAGGATCCAGGGTAAGACCCATCCGCCGGGCCTCGTCGATATACTCCGGAAGCTTATCCACGCTGGCGATCTCGTTGGAAAGGTTCGCCGCCATAAACTCCGCGGGAAAGTTGGCTTTGAGATAGGCGGTTTGGTAGGCGAGGATGGCGTAAGCCGCGGAATGGCTCTTATTAAACCCGTAACCCGCAAAGGGAATAAGGATTTCGAAGATCCGGTCCGCGTCCGTTTCAAGAAATCCCCGGGCCTTGGCGCCGGCGATGAATTTTGCCTTTTCCTTCTTCATCTCCTCCAGTTTTTTCTTCCCCATGGCCCGGCGGAGGATATCCGCCTGTCCCAGGCTATATCCGGCGATAGTCTGGGCCACCTGCATGACCTGTTCCTGGTAAACGATGACCCCGTAGGTTTCTTTTAGGATACCCTCCAGGGAGGGATCGGGATACACAATAGCCCGCCGGCCCCATTTGGAATCCACAAACTGGTCGATATTATCCATGGGGCCCGGCCGGTAGAGGGCATTTAAGGCGATGAGGTCCTCTATACTGGTGGGCCGGGCTTTTTTCAAAACCTTCTGCATCCCCGCGGATTCAAATTGGAACACCCCGGCGCTTTTTCCTTCCCCCAGCATGACAAAGGCGGTCTGGTCGTCTTCGGGGATCCGGGTGATATGAAAATCGGCATAATCCCCCCCCCTCAGCCGGATCAATTCCTCGCTATGCCGGATCAGGGTGAGGGTTTTAAGCCCCAAAAAGTCCATTTTCACGAGGCCGCAGGCTTCGATCTGGTCCATGGTGAACTGACTGGCCACTCCCTGGGTCTTGGGGTCCCAGTAAAGGGGCACATAGTCGGTGAGATCCGTTTTGCCGATAACGATCCCCGCGGCGTGGAGGCTGCTGTTCCGGTTTTTTCCCTCCAGCCTCCGGGCCATGGCAAAAAGTTCCTGATACCGGGGATCCTGTTCCTTTTCCCGCAGCTTCGGTTCCGCTTCAAAGGCCTTGTCCAGGGTTATTTTGGGATCCCTGGGGACAAGGTTGGCGATCATCTCCGATTCCCCCAGGGGTATATCCAGCGCCCGGGCCACATCTTTAATCGCCGCCCGGGCCTTGAGGGTCCCAAAGGTAATAATCTGGGCCACCCGGTTTTTGCCGTATTTTTGGGTTACGTAATCAATAACCTCCCCCCGCCGCTCATAGCAGAAGTCCACGTCAAAGTCCGGCATGGATATCCGTTCCGGATTGAGGAACCGCTCAAAAAGCAGGTTGTATTTGAGGGGATCGATATCGGTAATTTTGAGGGAATACGCCACGATGGACCCCGCTCCGGAACCCCTGCCGGGCCCCACGGGGATGTTCTGTTCTTTGGCCCAGTTGATAAAATCCCAGACGATGAGAAAATAACCGGTAAAGCCCATCTTGATAATCACATCCAGTTCGTACTCCGCCCGATCCCGAATCTCCCGGGAACCTCCGGGGTACCGCTGTTCCAGTCCCTTTATGGTCAGGGCCCGCAGGTACTCATCGGCGGAGGTATATGCCGGGGGGATCTCAAAATCCGGTAAAAGCGGACCCGGTTGGGGAATTTCGGCATTACACCGTTCCGCTATCCCCAGGGTGTTCCGGACCGCCTCGGGGTATTCCGGAAAAAGGGCCGCCATTTCCTCCCCGGTTTTAAAATAAAACTCATCGGTCTCAAAACGCATCCGTTTTTCTTCGTTCCGCTTTTTTTTAGTGGATACACAGAGGAGCAGGTCCTGAACCGGGGCGTCTTCCCGTTCCAAATAGTGGATATCATTGGTGGCGACCAGGGGTATACCGGTACGCCGGGAAATTTCGACAATCACCGGGTTCACCTGTTTCTGCTCCGGCAGCCGGTGATCCTGGAGTTCCAGGAAAAAGTTACCCTCCCCCAGAATCTCCCGGAACCAACGGGCCCGTTTTTCCGCTTCATCCACCCGGCGTTCCATGATAAGGCTGGGGATCTCCCCGGCCAGGCACGCGGAAAGCCCGATAAGCCCTCCGGGATACCGTTCCAGCAGCTCCTTATCTATCCGGGGCTTGTAATAAAACCCTTCCGTAAAAGAATAGGAGGAGAGTTTTATTAAATTCCGGTATCCCTCCCCGTCGGCGGCAAGAAGAACCAGGTGGTAATATTTGTTTTTATGCTCGCCCCCCTTCCGTTCGGTCCGGCTCCCCGGGGCCATATAAAATTCGCTGCCGATAATGGGGTGGATATTGTTTTTTTCACAGGCTTTTTTGAATTTCAGTACCCCAAAAAGGTTCCCGTGGTCAGTTATAGCCAGGTGTTTCATTCCCAGGGAAGCGGCCTTAGCCGCCAAACCTTCCACCGAGGCGGCGCCGTCCAGGAGAGAATAGTCTGAATGGACATGGAGATGGACAAAATCACTCATCATACCCTACTTTAACAATATATTTTCTAAATTGATAGACAATTTCTTTCAATATGCCGAAAAATAAAGAAGCATCCGGTTGATTTCAAAAGGCTTTCCTTATGTGGCATTAATATGATATTATCATATTAATAATATTTTATGAAGGAGTATTATATGGCGGAAAATGACAAAAGAAAATATAAATTTTCCTGGGAAGAGACCGTTGGTGCTGATATGCAGGTAGCCCGCCCTCATCTTGGTCCCTCTACGAGGATAGAAACCTATCGGTTGTTTCAGTTTACCCTTCGGGATGTACTGGAACAGCATTACGGTACAGAAATAGCAGATAATCTTTTCCGGGAAGCGGGGATAATCGCGGGGCGTGCCTTTTTTGATAAATTTCTAAGCGATGCCAAAGATGTGTCTTCCCTGGCAAGCCTGATCCAAAAATCCTTTAACGATTTCGGAATTGGCATCTTTCGGGTGGAAACCGCTAATATCGAGGGGGGACACTTCATTTTTACCGTAGATGAGGACCTGGACTGTTCGGGCCTTCCGGATACCTCCGATGTCATCTGCGTATACGACGAGGGTTTTATCCAGGGAGTACTGGAATCCTTTAGCGGAAAAGGTTTTGATGTGCGGGAGATTGACTGCTGGTGTACCGGTTCCCGAACTTGCCGCTTCGAAGCAAAAGGTAAGGCCTCTTAAAAGAAAACCTCATGGAAGAAAAGGAATATATTGCTCTGGAGCATATAAAAAAGCTCCTAAAGGATAATGTAATTCCCCCCCTGGAGGGTGAACTGGCGGAATTACCCCTTCTGCAAGATATTCATAATGATCTTAAGGCCATTCGGGAAATTACGTATTCTTTTTCCATGGGGGATCTTTCCCCCACAATAAAAGTCCGGGGAATTATCCCCGGCTGTTTAAAGACCCTCCAGGCCCATCTCAGGCACATGATTTGGCAGGTTCAGATGGTGGAACAGGGGGATTTTGTTCAGCAGGTTCAATTTCTGGGAGAATTTTCAACTGCCTTTAACAGCATGGTCCGTCAATTTGATGCCACCCTCAAGACATTAAAACAAAAGGAAGAAGCCCTCACCGCCCTGGCGGACAGTCTCCGTAATGAGGTGACTAACCGTGATTCCGCCGTGGAGGCCCTTCGGGAAAGCGAATCCCAGTTTAAATACCTTGCCAGCCATGATCCCCTCACCGGGGCGATGAACCGCCGTTCCTTTATGGATCGGGCCATTATAGAACTGGCCGCATCCATAAACCACAACACACCCTGCAGCCTCGCGATGATGGATATCGATCACTTTAAACACTTTAACGACACCTATGGCCATCAAGCGGGAGACGAAGCCCTGCGCCATGTTGTGACGATTATTTCATCCCTATTGAGAAAAAATGACTTTTTAGGCCGTTATGGGGGGGAGGAATTTATCTTTTATTTTAGTCATGTGGATAAAAATACCAGTATTGCCATAGCGGAACGGGTTCGGGAGGCTATTGCCGGAACCCCGGTCCAGCTTAAATCAGGTCCCACCCCCATAAGCGCCAGTTTTGGAATCGCCACATTTCAGGATGAAAATTCCGAGGAAAAAAATGATCTTGAAACTTGTATCCACTATGCGGATATTGCTTTGTATCAGGCAAAAAAAGGAGGAAGAAATAAAGTTGTTTGTTTTTCTAAAGAAATGGCCGAAGTTTGATACTTCATGGACGGCAGCTTTGCTCGAAGTTCCCTTTGGTTCTCGAACAGGGTATTTCTCCAAGGTTCAATTTTATAAAATGCCGTCTTGAATGTTATGAGAAGCGATTTTCTCCGAGGAACCTATAGATATAATCCCAAAATAACCGGAAATTATTACTTACTAACTGGGAGGATACATGAAAACAATTTTGGTAGTAGATGATTCCCGCATAATGAGAAATATTGTAAAAAACACCTTTTCCATTATGAAGATTCCCTGTCAATATGTGGAAGCATCCAATGGACGGGAGGCTCTACAATTGATGCGAGATCAAAAAATAGATTTAGTGCTTCTGGATTGGAATATGCCGCAGCTTTCGGGGATAGAATTTCTTAAAACAATCCGGGCTAAAGAGGAATATAAAAATCTTCCCGTGATCATGGTGACCAGCGAAGCTGCCCGGTATAATGTAATTGAAGCGTTAAAAAGCGGAGCTACCGATTATATCATTAAACCGGTGAGCGAAAAAAATTTCAAGGAAAAGCTTTCAAAAATAATTATATGAGCCAGTTTCAAAATCTGATATGCTGAAACAGCCTCGTGGGTGATAGGGGAAAACATGGAAAAGTATATTCAACCCTTTATAGGGATATGCAAAAATGTGTTTAAAGAAATTGCGGGCTGTGAACTTTCGGCGGATCGTCCTTATTTCGCTGAAAAAGAAACCGTCAATGATTGGGATATTTCCGCGGTAATCGGGATTACCGGAGAAGCCCGGGGGGCGGTGGTTATTTCTATGAAAACGCCCCTGGCCCTTCTGCTTACCGATATCCTTACCGGGTCCAAACATACCGAACTGGATGATGAAGTGGTGGATGCCATTGGTGAAATCGTTAACATTATTGCGGGGAATGTAAAAAAAGACCTGGAGGAATCATTCCGGCTGATCATATCCCTGCCAACCATTATACAGGGCAAAGAACATATGATAACCTGGCCGAGCGGCCGCACCAGGATTATTTGTATCCCCTTCAACGCATTTGAAAACCAAGTCTTTGTCCTTTCGGTGGCCATTGAATCATTAAAGGGTGTTTAACATGATAGGTAATATAGTTTTAAAATTTCTTACCAGCAATAAGTTTGAGAATCCCCAGGATGAATTGGTGATGGACGAAATTGTCCGCTACATCATCTTTAATATTGCCCTTGTGATAGGGGCGATTTTCCTTATCTCCTTCGGGATCGCCGTTGTATTTGAGGGCAATACAATCCGGGGCATTGCGGATCTTCTTATCGGCTTCATGTGTATTATTATCCTCTTTCTCCTCAGGACCAAGGTCCCTTTTATCGCATGCGGCCTCATCGTTCTCATCCCCTTTGGAATACTCTGTCTGGGACTGGTTTTAAGCGGCGGGGCCCGGGGATTTGCGGGCTTATGGGTATTTGCCTATCCCCTCATCGTCATTTTTATCCTGGGCTTAAACATTGGGTCCGTTCTTTCGGGGCTGCTTTTCGTGGGAATCATGACTATTACGATTATCCCCGGACTTGCGGGATTTAACTATTTCCTCCCTATCGCTTTCCGGTTCACTGCCGTCTATATCCTGGTCCTGGTATTAACCATTACTTATGAACAGATCCGGGTTCTCAAGGACCGCTGGCTGCGGCAGCTAACCGCCACATTGAAATCCGAACGGGACGAGATGACCGTGATGAAGGACAACCTCAAAGCCGGTATTTTCCTCATGGACAAGGATTATACGATCCAGCCCGCCTACTCCAAAGCCCTGAAGGAGGTTCTGGGTATGGACGAGCTTCAAGGGAAAAGGTTTACCGACCTTCTGTCCGCTTCTATAAAGACAAAGGAACGGGATACCCTGGAAGATTATTTTGAAATGATAATAAAACGATCCTTTGATCCGAAAATGCTGGAGGAGATCAATCCGCTTGTGGAATTCATGTATAAAAATGAAATTACCGGAGAAGAAAAAATCCTCCGTACCACCTTTGCCGCCGTTGACCGGGGGTACGGTATCTCTTTTATCCTGGGGAGTCTGGAGGATATCACCACCGAAAAATCGCTCCAGAAGCAGCTTGAAGAAGAAGAAAATAAGCGTAACGAAGAAATGCGGGCCCTCTTTCAGGTTATTCAGGTAGAACCCCGGGTCTTTAATGATTTTATCGAAGATATGGAATACGAATTTGATCGGATCAACAATATCCTTAAGGACAAAAGCCTTTCCGCCCGGCAAGCCATGGTGGATATCTATCAGGCCGTCCACGCCATCAAATCCAACGCCCTTATCCTGGGTCTTGAAAATTTCAGCGGTAAGCTCCATGAGATTGAGTCGAAGATCAAGGATCTCCGGGAACAGGAGGATATTTCCTTTGATGAGGTGTTACACATTACCGTGGAACTGGAAAATGTTATGAAGGAAAAGGATAAATTCCGGGCCATCATTGATAAGATCCTGTCCTTTAAGATGAATATCGGAGACAGCCGGAGACAGGACCGGTATGTGTTGGTAGAGACCCTGACTAAGGCCTGCGAAAAAGCCGCGGCGGCGTTGAATAAAAAAGTCCAATTTGTGGTGGAAAACCTGGACGGGATAGTGCTGGAATACGGCCCCCGCCGGATTATTAAGGAGATCCTGACCCAACTGGTTCGTAATGCGGTATACCACGGCCTTGAAGGCCCGGAAGAACGGAACGCCCTGGGGAAAAAACCCAGCGGGCTTATACGGCTTTTTATCAACTACAAGGACAACCAGATCCATATTAAACTTTCCGATGACGGCAAAGGACTGGATTTTAAAAAGATCCGCGAAAAAGCGGAACGGTTACATCTTCTTAAGCATCCGGAAGACGCCGCGGATAAAAACCAACTCCTCAAGGTTATCTTTTCCCCGGGGTTCAGTACCGCTGAGGAGGCTGATGTTCATGCCGGCCGCGGCATAGGACTTAATTTGGTACGGGAACGGATTCGGGAACTCCGGGGTTCCATAAAATTACAAACTGAACCGGGAAAGGGTACGATCTTTAACATCTATATCCCCCTGGAACTAAAAACGTTTCTTACTAAAGCATCTTGAGGCATTCTTAAAACCAAGCGGGGTTGAGGATGAGTTTTTTATATAAACCGGAGAAATAATATGGATATAGCCAATGAAATTGAAAGCCGTCGGCAGCAGATCGGGACCTTTAAATTCAGGATAACCCTCTTTGTCGTCTTCTTTTTTATCGCCGTCTTTGGGGTGTTTGTTATTACCTCGGTACTACAAATCTCCGCGGTAACCCGGTTTGTCTGTTCCCGTATAGGGATACCCACGGTGGATAAGGTGTCCACCATCATCGATGGGGATGCCTTTGAAGCCCTCAGCAAATCCTTGGATCCTCAGGACCCCTATTATGAAAAAACCCGGCTAAAAATGCTGGAGATAAAACAAACCATTAATTGCCGTTATTTGTACACCATGGCGCCGGTCAGTACTTCCGTGTTCCGGTTCATTATCGACGGCAGTACCACCCCGGACGACGAGGAGAATTTTTCACCCCTGGGTGCGGAGGAAGATATCAGCGCCTATGATTCCGCCTTTTTTGCAACCCTCAGGACCAAGGAGGCCCAGTTGGGCGTCATAGATATGAATGAAACCTGGGGCAACATCATATCCGTTTACACCCCCATCCTGAATTCCCGGGGAAATCTGGTGGGGATCATCGGCTGCGATCTGGAAGCGGATACCATCATCGCTTGGATAAAAACCCAGGTATTATGGCAATTGGGGGTGGTTTTTTTATTTGCCATTCTGGCATTAACCGTATACTTCCCCTTGGTAAAACGGCTCAACCGGCTCCTTTCATAATTATAGTCGCAAAGTTAATTATTTTATAAATAAAACATCCCCTTAACCGTTGTTTTGGTGTATACTTGTTGGACGGAGTCTTTATGAAAGCTGAGATTTTTACCTTTTGCGATTTTGCCCAGGAAAGCGGCGGTAAACTTACCATTATTGGGACCTTTGATACCATTGTTTCTAAGAATTTCCCTTGTATTCATCCACTATTATCGGTGGTCATCCGTCTGCGTTTTGATATTTGGGAATTTGCCAATCATACTTTCCGAATAGAGACCAGGGATCTCAATGGGGAGTTAAGCATGGAAACTATTTCGGGGAATGTGGATGTCAAGGAAGCAGGAAACGCTACCGCCGTTTCCCACCTGGTTTTTTCTATTTCCAATCTACGATTCAGAAGCAGCGGGGTGGTCAATTTTGTGTTGTATATGGACGATAAGGAATTTACCTCTATACCCCTCTATATTAGGAAGGGCTGAATTTTCCGGTTAGACCCGGACGCATCGGTTTAAAAGAACCAGATCCGCTAAAACCAGGGCAGTCATGGCTTCCACCACCGGTATTGCCCGGGGAACAATACAGACGTCATGCCGCCCCCGGATAACCAGGTCCTGAACCGTGTCCCGCCGATCCAGGGTCCGCTGTTTTTTCGATATGGAGGGAACAGGCTTAAAGGCCACCCGGAATTCCAGGGGAGCACCGGTGGAAATCCCTCCCAAGACCCCCCCCGCATGGTTGGTCTTAAAAGCCAAGAACGGTACCCCCAAAGGAAGTCCGCCAAAGGGGAGGGCCTGACCGCCTTGGATCGGGATGGGTTCGTCGTTATTGATCGAACCCTGCCAGGAAGCGGCGGCAAAACCGCTTCCCAATTCCACCCCCTTGACGGCCCCGATGGAAAGCATAGCGGCGGCGATCCGGGCGTCGAGCTTGTCGAAAACCGGGTCCCCCAGTCCCGGCGGGAGTCCCGTAACCACACAGGTTACCACCCCCCCGGCGCTGTCCCCTTCTTCTTTTAATTTTTCTATCCTGTCCAGAATCTTTTCGGCACTCCCCCGATGGGGTACCCCCAGGGGATTTTTTTTTGTCTCCTCATAATCAAAGCCCTTTTCCCCCGGTCCCGGCGCCCGGATCCCCGCGGCAGCGGAGGTCCAGGCCCGGATCAGAACACCCGGACCGGCCAGGAATGCCTTGGCCACCGCTCCCGCCGCCACCCGTCCCACGGTCTCCCGGCCGGAACTTCTTCCGCCCCCCCGGTGATCCCGGATGCCGTATTTGACCTCCCAGGTCCAATCCGCGTGGCCCGGCCGGTACAGGTCCTTGAGCTCATCGTAATCCCCGGAACACTGATTTCTATTCCGTATCAGGATGGCGATGGGGGTCCCCAGGGTTTTTCCCTCAAAGATCCCGGAGAGGATCTCCGGCTCATCCGCCTCGGCCCGGGTGGAGGCGCCCCCCCCGTCCTGCCCTCCGGGGCGGCGGCGGCGCAGTTCCCGGGCAATGTCTTCTGTTTCCAGGCTTATCCCTGCGGGGCAGCCGTCCACCAGGGCCCCGCAGCCGGGGCCGTGGGATTCTCCAAAGGTGGTAACGCTAAAAAGGGTTCCGAAACGATTTCCGCCCATGACAGTCCCTATAGCCCCAGGGCATCCACTTCCCCCCGGGAAGGAGGATCCGCCCCGTGCCGGGAACAAACCAGGGATGCCGCCTTGTTGGCGAAAAACAGGGCCTCATATAGTTCCTTTTCCGTAAGGGAAAGAAGCCCTTCCCGGGACATCTTTCCCGCCCCCTCCAGCCAGGAGAGAAAGGCCCCGTGAAAGGTATCCCCGGCGCCTATGGTATCGGCCACGGGCAGATCCACCACCGGGGCGCTGACATCCAGGATAGTCCCGTTGTCTTTCAAAAGCAGCGCCCGGGCTCCCTCGGGACCCAAGGTGGTCAGGGCCATACGGGGCCCCAGGGTGAGGATCTTCTCCAGAGATTTTTCCAGGCCCAGACCGGGGTAAATAAAATCAAAATCAGCTTTGGAAATTTTTGCGATGGTTGAAGCCCCTACCCAACCTTCAAAACGTTTGACATAGGCATCCCGGTCCCGGATCATAAAGGGACGTATGTTGGGGTCCAGGGAAATAACCGGCCCCCGGGGGGTGTTTTCCCGGAATATCAGGGTTTCAATGGCGGTCGCGATAGGTTCCATGGTCATGGCGATGGAACCGAAAAGGATACACCGGATCTCCGGGATCAGCCTGGGGGGGAGATCCCCCGGGCGCAGGGAGGAATCAGCACTTCCCTTGGTATAAAAAACATAGGCCGGCTCCTTGCCCGGCTCAAGTTTAACAAACGCCAGGGTTGAATTCTCCCCGGAACGGATGATCCAATCGGTTCCCACGGCATTTTTGGAAAGCCGGCGGACCAGCATTTCCCCGAAAAAATCCGTGGAAAGCCTGCCCAAAAACCGCACCGGGGTACCAAGCCTGCCGATGGCTACCGCGGTATTGTAGGGACTCCCCCCAGGACGGGGAATAAAGCCATCCTCACCCCCGGAAGGAGCGGGAATCATATCAATAAGGGCCTCGCCGCAGCATAAAATCATAACAAACTCCTTTTCATTGGATCCGAATAACCATATCATCAAAAACAAAAAAAATGAACCCAGGATATACCCTGATATTAGTTGGCTCATTGAGAAATAACCGCATTTGTCCCGGTCCCAGGGCCACTGCATTTACTTTTCAGAGGCTGAAATTTGCCAAAACATTGAAGAATTTTTAACCACGAAGGCGCACAAAGGCGCAGAAGGAAGGAATAACGTATTGCTTCATGCATCCTT
>JAITBE010000021.1 GCA_031283755.1 Spirochaetaceae bacterium | reverse complement strand
AAAAGGCTTGAACCTTCTATTGAGCTGCGCGACGCGGTTCCCTTTCCAAACAGGGAGGCGGTAAAAGGCAAAGAGCCTGTTCCGGCAAAAAAATGGATCCGGCGTTTAAGCCTTATCCTCGGGATGGCCCTTTTTGCCCTGGGGCTGGTCCTTGATTATATTCCGTCCGTGAGACCGGCGCCCCTTTTAAGGCTTGCCCTTTTTCTGGCAAGTTACCTCCTGGTGGGCGGCGAGGTGATTGTCCGGGCAGTCAAAAACATTACCAAGGGCGAGATATTCGACGAAAACTTTTTGATGAGTATCGCCACTATCGGCGCCTTTGTTATTGGCGAATACCCCGAAGGCGCGGCGGTGATGATCTTCTATCAGGTCGGCGAAGCCTTTCAGAATTACGCTGTGGGGCATTCCCGCAGATCCATCTCCGCCCTGATGGACATCAGGCCCGATTACGCCAACCTGAAAACCGCCGCCGGCCTTGAACGGGTATCCCCGGAGACGGTGAGTATCGGTTCGCATATTGTGGTGAAACCCGGCGAGAAAATTCCCCTCGACGGCGTGGTGGTAGACGGAGTTTCCGTCCTCGACACCTCGGCCCTCACCGGCGAATCCCTGCCCCGGGACGTGGAGAAGGGCAGCGCCGTCCTTTCCGGCTCGATCAATAAAAGCGGCCTCCTCACCATTGAAGTGACCAAGGTCTTTGGGGAATCCACGGTTTCAAAGATCCTCAACCTGGTACAAAACGCGGGGAGTAAAAAATCCGTCACGGAGAATTTCATCACCAAATTCGCCCGGTATTATACCCCCGTGGTAGTATTCACCGCCGCCGCTCTGGCGATTTTTCCGCCGCTGTTTGTCCCCGGCGCGGTTTTCTCCGAATGGCTTAACCGGGCGCTGGTATTCCTCGTCGTCTCCTGCCCCTGCGCCCTGGTCATCTCCATACCTTTGAGCTTTTTTGGCGGCATCGGCGGCGCTTCAAGAAACGGCATCCTTGTGAAAGGGAGTAATTACCTTGAAGCCCTTACCGGCGTGGACACCGTGGTGTTTGACAAGACCGGAACTTTGACCCGGGGAGTGTTCAACGTAACCAAGGTTGTCCCGGCCGGGGGCCTTACGGAAGAAGAACTGCTCTACTACGCTGCCTATGCGGAATCAAATTCCAGCCACCCCATAGCCCTTTCAATCAGGAACGCCTACGGAAAAGCAATTGACCCCGGCATCATAGGCGGTTGTGAGGAAATCGCCGGGAAGGGCGTTTCCGTTCGTGTCGCAGAGGCGCAGGTTCTGGCGGGGAACGCCAAACTGTTTGAGGCCGCGGGGATTCCTGTTCCCGCGGTGGAGGAGCCGGGAACCGTCGTATACCTGGCGGTGAACGGCGGGTATGCCGGTTCCATCGTTATCGCCGATGAATTGAAAGCCGACAGCCGCCGGGCGGTTGAGGACCTGCGGGCCATGGGGATAAAACAGATCGCCATGTTCACCGGAGACAGCAAAGCAGTAGGTGAAAGCATAGCGAAACAGATCGGCCTTGACGCGGTATATGCGGAACTCCTCCCCCATCAAAAGGTTGAATGTCTTGAAGCATTGGAACAGAAAAAATCCGCATCGGGCAAAGTGATTTTTGTAGGGGACGGCATCAACGACGCGCCGGTACTGGCCCGCAGCGACATTGGTATTGCTATGGGGGGGATTGGTTCCGATGCGGCCATTGAGGCCGCGGACGTGGTACTGATGACCGATGAGCCCTCGAAAATTGCCAAGGCGATTCACATTGCCCGGCGGACCCGGAATATCGTCTGGCAGAATATCTGTTTCGCCTTGTCCGTTAAGGGCCTTATCCTGGTCCTGGGCGCGTTAGGTTTAGCCACCATGTGGGAAGCGGTATTTGGCGACGTAGGCGTAGCCCTTATCGCCATTCTCAACGCCATGCGGGTGATGAACAAAGGCAAAACAGAGGCGGTTTCAAACCTCACATGAGTTTTGGGCAGCGATTCTCAGTTTAAAGATTCCAAAACGAAAAGACGCCTAAAGGATAATCGGGGGCCTGTTACTTTAATCCATACAGTGGCTTTTACCGGGCCTACGCCATGTGCTAATAGGCCGCGAAGGGGACAATTTCGGTAATTTCCATCCTGAACCGGGCTGAAACCGCCCATTGCGCCCCATCTATCCAATACCGGGGAAAGGCGGCAAGGCTGATAAAGCCCCGGACTTCCTTAGGCCGGTTCCGCTCGGCCCCCCGGAGTACGGCCCGGACCGCCGCCCGGGCGGCGTCTTCCAGGGCCGTGGTCTTGATGGCGATCCAGTCGGAGATTTCCACGGCTCCCCCCAGGGGGCCGTGCCCGATTGCCTGGGCGCTCCGGACGGTTCCGGATTTCCACATAGCCACCCGCCGTTTCTGGGCCTCGTTAAGCCGGTAATCGGTATAAAGGCAGAGGTAGTTGTCCTGTATTTTGGCGTCGGTGGCATATAAGCCGGGATCCCCAAATTCAATGGTCCCCGCCGGGGTAAGCTCAAAAACCTCCGCTATACCCCGGGCTTTTTCACCGATATCGTAATAAAATGACCAGCCGTAGATCATGGCGGAATAAAACATGGCCGCCTCTTCCAGGGCCCTCCGGTGGGTACTTTGGGTATCCGGGGGATAGGGAAGGTCGATAAACCGGGCGTATACCGGCTCCAGATCGACCCGGACTTCTCCCCGTAATACCTCCTGGGCATATAAGGTTCCTCCCATGGGGAGCATGAGACAAAAACCCAAAAACAGGATCCGGAACATAGTTTATTATCGGAAATTTTTCCGGCCGCCCGGACAAAAAATCAGGGCAAAAGCATTTACTTTTTGATCGTTAAAATTTCCTTGAATTCACCGGAATTTCCAAGAAAAACTAACCACGAAGGACACAAAGGACACAAAGGATGCATGAAGCAACACGTTAT
>JAITBE010000293.1 GCA_031283755.1 Spirochaetaceae bacterium | reverse complement strand
GGGCTTTGCGGTGAGCCGATGACCGTTCAAGGGGGTTAAATCCACGTTTATGTTTCATCTTCTTCTTCCTTTTGTTCCGATTGTTCCGAGGTAATTTTTACCGCGTTTTTTAACACGTTGACGTCGGTTATCCCCAGACTCAAATTCCACTCCTTGAGTTTTTCCTTTATCTCCTGGAGGGACTTTTTCCCGAAATTCCGGGTTTTGGCGATATCGTCCTCGGTTTTCCGGGTCAGCTCGCCGATGGTCTTAATATTCGCGTTTTTAAGACAGTTGGAAGACCGCACCGACAGTTCCAGCTCTTCTACCGGGGTATTGAGGATCTGACGGATCCGCTCATCGTCCTCATCCATATCCTCCTCGGCGCCCAAGTTGTTTTCATCAAAATTAATAAAAACCGAAAAATGTTCCTTGGCGATCTTCGCCGCTTCCGCCAGGGCGTCGTCGGGCCTGATGGTGCCGTCGGTCCAAATCTCCAGGAGCAACTTATCGTAATCGTTCCGCTGTCCTATCCTGGTGGGTTCCACGGCGAATTTAACCTTTTTTACCGGCGAAAAAATCGCGTCCATCGGAATGGTGCCTATCACATCCACATAACGTTCGCTCATTTCCGAGGGCACATAACCCCGGCCCAGATCGATCTGTATCTCAAATTCAAGCCGGGCATTATCCATCAGGGTCATAATATGCTGTCCGGTGCTGAGGATCTCAACCTGTCCGATCCGTTCAAAATCATCGCTTTTTATATCATTTTTGCCGGACCACTCGTAGAGTAATATATCCTGTTCCACATCCTCGGGAAGTCTAAGCCGAATCTGTTTAAGATTGTTGAGTACCTCCAATGTATCCTCCACGATATTCGGAATCGTTTCAAATTCACTGGAAACATTGTGGGCAACCCCATCAGCGTCATAGGAGGTTATTTTAACCGCCGTAATGGCGTATCCTTGGATGGAGGAAAGGAGAACCCTTCGCAAGGTATTTCCCACCGTTGTACCAAATCCGGGTTCAAAGGGAGCAGCAGTGAACTTACCATAATTAAGTTTAAGTTCACCATGCTCATAGGAAATACCTTTGGGGCGTTTGAATCCTTTAAGGAGGTTCTTACGGGCCATGGAGACTCCTTATTTCGAATATAATTCGACAATCATCTGTTCTTTGATGTCTGCAAGGTCAGTTATGTCGCTGCGCCGCGGAGCGGCAAGAAATTTTCCTTTCATCCCGTCAGGATCGAGCTGCAACCAGGGCATAACCCCGGCCTTGCCGAATTCCTTCAGAGCCTCTTTCACAACCACCAAATTCTTGCTGGGCTCTTTAATTTCAACAACATCCTCGGGCCGTACCAAATAGGACGGCACATTAACGCCCTTGCCATTCACCCTTATATGGCCGTGAAGTACAATCTGCCGGGCTTGACTCCGGCTTACCGCAAAACGAAGCCTGTATACTACATTATCGAGCCTGCGCTCCAATAATACAAACAAATTCTCACCGGTAATACCTGACATCCGCAGGGCCCGGTCAAAAAAGAGGCTGAACTGCTTTTCCTGCATCCCATAGATCCGTTTCAGTTTCTGCTTTTCCCGAAGCTGAAGCCCATAATCGGACCGTTTCCCCGGCCTCGCTTTGGGGTCTTTCCCGGGCGCGGGCCGTTTTTTGTTAATGGGGCACTTATCGCTTTTACAACGATCCCCCTTGAGCATCAATTTTTTCTGTTCCGCCCGGCACAATCGGCAAACCGGTCCGGTATATCTTGCCATATATTCTTCCCCCTCTTAGATCCGTCTGGTTTTTCGCGGCCGGCAGCCGTTATGGGGAATAGGGGTAACATCGTTGATCGATTTTACCTTGATTCCCAGAGCGCCCAGTTGACGGATCGCCGATTCCCGGCCTATGCCCGGTCCTTTAACATACACATGTACTTCCCGCAGCCCCACTTGCAGGGCCTTCTGAGCCGCGGTCTCGGTAACGGTTTGGGCCGCAAAGGGGGTGGACTTTTTAGCGCCCTTAAACTGTAAACCCCCGGAGCTTGCCCATGAAATAGCGTTTCCCATCAGATCCGTGATGGTTACAATGGTATTATTGAACGTAGCTTGAATATATACGTTCCCCTCATAGACGGATTTTTTTTCTTTCCGTTTCTTTGTATTAGCAGCCACCCTATCCTCCGAATTTTTTAAACCCCCAGGGGTTTAAAAGGCTATTTCTTCTTACCGGCAACGGTCTTTTTCTTGCCCTTCCGGGTCCGCGCGTTGGTTCGGGTCCTTTGTCCCCGGAGGGGCAGCCCTTTACGGTGCCGCAAACCCCGGTAACAACCGATATCCATAAGCCGTTTAATATTCAGGGCTATTTCGGTCCGTAACCGCCCCTCCACCTTGTAATCGCTTTCAAGGAGCTGCCTGAGTTCGTTTAACTCCTCCTGGGACAGATCATTGATGAGCCGTTGGGGATCGATTTTGGTTTTGGCGCAAATCTCATTGGCACAGGACCGGCCAATCCCAAAAATATAGGTCAAGGCGATATTTACATGTTTATTAGGGAGGTCAACCCCCGCTAGACGTGCCATGGCAACTCCTAACCTTGCTTCTGTTTGTGTTTAGGATTCTGACAAACAATACGGATAATCCCGTTCCGTTTAATCACCTTGCATTTATCGCAAATAGGTTTAACACTTGTCCGGACTTTCATCCCATCCTTCTCCCTTATATTGTCGCTCAAACAGGCGGAAATTGCCCGTTTTTATTCAATAAAAACTATTTCAAAACGTCACATTCTGAAACAGCGTCATTAAATTTAAGCGGAAAGCGGACTTTTGGCCCCTTTCCCCAAACCGGTTACAAAACCAACCGGATTTTACCACCGGCCCCAATTTTCATCCCCCGGCTCTTGTCCGAAGGGTTAGATTCCTATTAAAGCGAATTTTAGCCAATTCGCCAAGGGGGGGAGGAGGCATCCGCCCCGCAACACTACAGGTTCCGGCCCCGCAGGCGCCCCCGCTTGGTCAAACCCTCGTGGTAGTGCATCTTCAAAAGGGCCTCCACCTGACTCATGGTATCCAGGTCTACCCCCACCAGGATCAAGAGGGAAGTACCCCCCATAAGGTACGAAATCGACGAAGGGAAGTTAAACAAACGCTGAATAATCGTGGGAAGCACCGCAATCACCGCCAAATAAAGGGACCCGGGTAATACGATCCGGTTTAATATTTTGGTCAGGTACTCCTCGATCCGTTCGGTCCTGATCCCCGGGATGGAACCGCCGTTTTCCCGGATATTTTTGGCGATCTCTATGGGATTCAGGCTCACCTGGGTATAAAAATAGGCGAAAAAGATGATGAGCAGGACGTACAGCACCGTATAGAGGAGCCCCTGGGGGTTCAAGGCCCGGGAAACCGCCGCCAGCCACGCCACATTCCCCCCGATGGTCGAGGCTATCTGTAGGGGAAAGGTGAGGATCGACGAGGCAAAGATCACCGGAATAACCCCGGAAGGGTTAATTTTAAAGGGAATATAGGTATTCTGCCCGCTGTACATCCGGCGGCCCACCACCCGTTTCGCGTAATGGACGGGGATCTTCCGCTGGCCCTGCTGTTCAAACACCACCAGGGCGACCACCGCCACAAACATCACGAACACCACAATCACAAAAACCGGGTTAAGCTGATCGTTCCGTACCCGGCCAACAAGCTCCCACAGGGCCTGGGGAAGCCGCGCCACGATGCCGGCAAAGATCAGGAGGGAAATCCCGTTGCCAATCCCCCGTTTGGTGATCTGCTCCCCTATCCACATGAGGAACATGGTCCCGGTGGTAACGGTCAATATGGCGATCAGGGTAAAGGGAACCATGCTCATACTCAAAAGGTTTTCCACGCTCCGGGAAATACTCTGGGCGAATTGGGTTACCGCGAAGGACTGGATGATACAAACCGCCACGGTCCCTATCCGTTGATAACTCTGGATCTTCTTTTTGCCCCCCTCCTCCTCGGAGATCTTTTTGAGGCTGGGAAAAACGATAAGCAAAAGCTGCATGATGATCGACATGGAGATATAGGGCATGATCCCCAGCATACAGACCGAGAAATTGGAGAAGGCCCCCCCGGCAAAGAAGTCCAGATAATCCACAATGGCGTTTCCGGAATTTTGCTGGGAAAGAAAATACGTGTTAAGTTCCCGG
>JAITBE010000261.1 GCA_031283755.1 Spirochaetaceae bacterium | reverse complement strand
ATCGGATGCGTGTTTCGAGGTTTCTTAAACTGTTTAATTGTAATGCGGTTACGATATATGTAAATATCGGAAGGACTGTATTCGCTGGTGTTTGCGGTTCTATTCTCTGGCGCGTTCATCGTCTCCAATAACTTCAGTGCAGCAAGTGGAGATAATGGGGACCACCTTAACCTTGGGGTAACGCATAAGCAAAACATCTACCGCTTCTTCCACCCGGTTCAAAGCGCCGAACACCGCTCCATCCTCGTGTACCGACGAGGAAGCAAGCTCAAAGCTCTCTTTGAAATGTTGGGAAAAAAGAAGCCGGACAAACATGACGCAGCCCTGGCCGCCGTGGACAATGCCGATACAGTTTTTTATGCCGATACTTGCGTACTGGGCGCCGCAGGGCTGGCAGATAAATATGGGATTGATGATCCCCGCCCGTTCCTTTTCCTTAATTGCCGCTGGCATTTTCTTCCTCCTCTCCTAATAATGGGTATCCTTGAGTTCCTGGTTCAGGGAACCGGTGATGGTTAAAAAATCCATCCGGTCTTTCACATCCTGCATAATACCCCCCTTTTCTTCTCCGTCCATCTCCCTTAGCCAGGGAAAACGGGCATTAAAGGCTTCAGCCAAACATACCGCATCCACCCAATAACATTTTTCCTCGGGGGTAGCGGGCTTCACCTGTTCCCCCCAGATAAGCGGTTGGTTATGCCCAGGATATTCTCATTCTGCCGTTCCCGATCCCAGGCGCGGGAATGAAACTGCCACAGACAATTTTTCATGATATAATCCACCAAAGCTTCAACCTGCTCTTTCCTTTGGACATGTTCCATAATCCGCTCCTATACCGCCGATTCCAACTTTTCCGCCGCCGGGGGAAAAACCGGATAGACCTTCTCCCGCAGGGGGCTCACGCAGTCGTATCGGCCCGTGTAGGGCCGAAGATTGGGATCGTTCCGTTCTTCCTCGCTCAAGGCGGCATCGGAAAGCATTCGGTTGGTGACAAAGCCCTTATCGGTGGGAATATCGTCCTTGCTGATATCCAACAGGGCAAGCTGATGGATAGGGGAATACACCGCGTTATAAATATCCCGGGCAAAACGGACCCAGCCTTCAAAACCCTTCCAAGGCCCGTTGTGGTAAGCGTGGGCGTTGAGATACGGAACCCGGATTTTCTTTGCCACTTCTCCGGGCCGCTTCCCCGTAAAGATGATATCCGGTTCCAGGGTTTCCATGGCCTCAAGCCCCTCAAGTTCATTGGGGTCGTCTATAGCCAAGGCTCCTTCCTCACACCGGGAAATACCTTTCTCCATGTCCCCCTGGTGGCCGAATTTGGTGTACACCGATACCACGTCCACTCCCATGTCCTCATGGATGGCATGGGCCCAGTGCCATAACTTGGAGCCCCCCGGCCACAGGCATACTTTCTTGCCTTTAAGCCGGGCCTTATACCAATCCAATTCCGGTTTCCAGCGCGCGGTTTCTTCATCAACAATTTTTTGCGCCCGATCCTCAATGCCGAAAAAGAGACCTACTTTTCGCAAAGAGGCAGACAGCGGTTCGTAACCAAAGCCGTCGATGTCCAGCCGGGGTATCCCATAGCGTATCCGCAATTCATTGCAGATATATTCGGCGGATCGGGCGCATTCCAGCACATTAAGGTGAGCCTTGTGCATGGCCCGGAGATCGTCATAGGAACCGTTGCCGGTAAAAGTTGAAAGGACATGGATTCCCATACGCTTAAAATAATCCACACATAACTTCCTGGTCCCCTGGATGTTATATTCCCCCACATAGTTGATGATATAATCCGCGGTAATCTTCGGGTCCACGGCCCCCACTTTTTGGTTTACCCAGGCGATGTTGATCTTGTGATGCCCCCCGGACTGGCTCGGTCCCCCGAAACCCGGAGAATTGCACACGAAAATATCCACATCGGGCATCTCATCCATGATCTCCTGGGCCAGGGCGCCGATATCATCCCCAATAAGGGCGGAAGCACAGGTCTGATAAACAGTCATCCGCTTGATATGGGGAAACGCCTTAAAAGCTTCAATGATATTTTTCCGTAAAAGTTGTTCCGCGCCAAAGATCACATGCTTCTCTTTCATATCAGACGCGAAGGTGTACTTGAGCTGGAAATTATCATTGTCACTCAGGTAACGCTTGGTTTGCCAGGTATCGTAGGTACAACCCACCGGCCCATGGCTCAGGTGGATCACATCCTTCATGGGAGTACCGATAACGTGCTTGGCCCCGCAGTAGGCACAACCCCGTTCTGAAATACTGCCAGGGATGGTATTGAGATAGCCCAGAGGAAGGGCTGTTGAAATATCCTCCCCGGGCCCCTTGATGACCGCGTGTTTTCCCCGTTCAGGGATACATTCGCTGCATTTAAATAAATGATAGGGCATACGATTACTCCTTTTTTATCGATTTTACATCCCATGCCTGTTCCAAAACCTCAGTTTTTGGAACAAACCCGATTTGCTACACCAAGGCGGCGTCCCCGGTTTCTTTGGTGCGTACCCGCAGGGCATCGTCCAGGGGACAGACAAAAATTTTCCCGTCCCCGATTTGCTTGCTCTGGTTGATTCCGATAATAGTCTGAACTGTCCTATCCACCTCAGAATCCTTAACCACCATGGAGAGTTCCCGTTTGGGGACATACTTCATTCCCCGGTGGGCAGCTTCGTCCAGGACGTGGGGCCGGTATTCAATATCCACTTCCCCGGTAATACCCATCTGTTTGCCCCGGCCAAAAACATGGGACTTGGTAATCGAGACAAACCCCGCCTCCGCCAGGCTATCGGCCACGAAATCCGCTGTTTCGGGGCGGAGTATAGCCGTAACCATTTTCATAAAAACCCCCTCTCTGCCTTTTAATCGGCAATGCCGTACTTAACCACCATTTTTTCCAGCTCATCCATAGTCAGAGGCTGGGGAATGACAAAATCCTTGTTCTCGATTATTTTACGGGCCGGCTCTCCATAGTCTTTGGCCTGGTTTTCCTCAGCGTCAAATTCAATCATCGTTTTCTTGTTGAATTCCGCCTTTTGCACCACGTTATCCCGGGGGACAAAGTGGATCATCTTAGTGCCGATGGCGGCGGTAAACTCATCAAGAAATTCTTTTTCCCGGTCCACCTTCCGGCTGTTGCATACAATTCCCCCCAGCCGTACCCCGCTCTGCTTGGCGTACTTGAACAGTCCCTTGCATATATTGTTGGCGGCATAAATAGCCATCATCTCCCCGGAAGCCACAATGTAGACCTCTTGAGCCTTGCCGTCCCGAATGGGCATGGCGAAACCGCCGCAGACCACGCCGTCCAGCACATCGAAGAAGACGAAATCCAGATCCGGCGTATAGGCGCCATTGTTTTCCATAAGGTCAATGGCGGTAATAACCCCCCGGCCCGCGCAGCCTACCCCCGGTTCAGGCCCCCCGGATTCCACGCAGCGGATATCCTTGAAACCGACCTTGATTACCTTGTCATTGGTAACTTTTTCCGCCCCTTCCTGCCGCAGCACATCCATCAGGGTTTCCTGGGGCTTGCCTCCCAGGATAAGCCGGGTGGAATCCGCCTTGGGGTCGCAGCCGTGGATA
>JAITBE010000235.1 GCA_031283755.1 Spirochaetaceae bacterium | reverse complement strand
TCTCCCCATTTTTATGAGCAGATTCTTTCGTTCCCCGAGGATATTTTCACCGCCGCCCAATTTTTAACAATTAACGAAACCTATTTTTTCCGGGAAGCGGCCTATTTTGATCTGCTCCGGCAGGAATTGCTCCCCCGTTTTGTTCAGCTGAACCGTCCGGTCCGGGTGTGTTCCGCGGCGACCTCCATCGGCTGCGAAGCCTATAGCCTGGCGATGGTGATGGATGATTACTGCCGGACCGTGCGGTCCTTTAGTTTTATGATTGACGCCTTTGACGTGGACCCCGAGGCCATTGCCGCCGCCAAAGAGGGCCGGTATACGGGAAATGCCCTGCGGGAAGACGGGACCCGCTGGAAATTCCTCCTGGACCATTATACCCGGACCGAGGGGCAGGATTTTGTTATTGAGCCTTTTTTACGGAAACGGGTCCGTTTTTATACCCACAACCTCCTGGACGGCCTTTGGAGCAACCACTACGATCTCATCTTTTTCCGCAACGCCCTTATCTATTTTTCCGAGGATAAACGTAAAATTATCCTCGATCATCTGGCGGATGCCCTCTTTGACGGGGGGATCCTGGTTTTAGGCGTTTCCGAGACCCCGATAGTCATCCATCCGCAATTGGAAAGCCAATATGCCCTGGAGACCTTTTATTTTCGGAAGATCCCCGAGGGAGCGTCCGCGGCGGAGCTTCCGGAACCCGCGGCGGGGCCCGCCGTCATGCCCCCGGCGGCCCGGAAAAAACCGCCCCGGGCGGCCCCTGAGGAGCTGTCCCCGGAGCCGCCCCCGGAACCCCGGAAAAAGACCGTGATAAGCCCGGCGGAGCCCGAGGGGATCGCCGCCCTTATCGAGGACCCCGCGGGGGGGCATCCCATTGCTGGAAAACTGCCGGAACTGGTTCGGGGAACCGCGGAAAACATGGAGCCCCCTTCCGGGGATGAACTTTTTGCCGCGGCGATCTATCTTTTAAGCCAGGAGGACTTCTCCGGGGCGGATAAGCTGCTCTCTTTTATTGAAAAATACAACAATTCCGCCTTTACCCTGTTCCTCAGGGGGGAATACCACTATTTTAACCACCGGAAAGGGGAGGCCGAGGAGAGCTACAAGGAAGCGGCGGGCAAAAACACGGCCTTTTGGCCTGCCTTTTACCGGCTTTGCGTTCTGGCCGCGGACGGAAATCCGGTCCAGTACGAATACAAAATCCGGAAGGCCCTGGAAAGCATCAGGCAGGGCAAAGAAAAACGCTATGAAATCTTTATCGGGGGTTTTTCCCCGGATTATTACCAGCGGGCATTAGAAAAACGCTTAAGCTAGTCAGTAAATCACCTCAACAATCCGATAATATAATACGAGGCGTTCCCAAAATTTCATTTTTTGAGAACGCTGCCTTGAATTGAGAGGAAAAGCGGATTTTTGATCGCTTTTTCCCGAACCAACCCTAAAATTAACCTAAAACCAACCTGAGTTTTGGGGCGGCTTGGTATTCAAGAATAAGAGGTACCTATGTTTTTTAAAAACTTAAAAGTCCCCGCCAAATTAATGGGCTCCGGTCTGTTTTTTCTTTTGCCCATTGCGGTGATGCTCTATATCATCATTGCGGATATTGAGGCATCATTCCCGCTTCTTTTTTTCGTAGGGCTTACGGTTTTTTTTGCTGTCTTCGTTCTCATTTTCTTCGTTGTAGATATTATCCGGTCCACCACTACGCTTAAACAGCTTTTTAAGAGCCTTGAGGAAAATGATCTTGCCTTGACCATGACGGCCCGGTCCGGGGACGAATTCGGCGAACTCATATCCACTTTTAACCACTTCCTCGCCCGGCTTCGGGAGGTTTTTAACTCCTTTAATCACGACGCCAATCTGATGGTCATCGCGGTGTACGAACTTTCCTCTTCGGCAAAGCAGATAACCACCACCGCCAACCAGCAGTCCGCCAGTGTCTCGGAGATTGTCAGCACCATGGAAAGCAACAAAAATCTGTCGGAACAGATGGCGGAAAAAACCGCGGAAGTGGCGGACCTGACTAAACAGACCCAGGATTTCAGCAAGAAGGGGGTGGATCTGTGGAGCGCAAATCAGGAAATGATGGAGGAGATCCGGACCCAGAACGGAAAGATCATCAATGAAATAAAAAACCTTTCGGATATGATCCAGCGGATAAACGAGGCCATCGGCATCATTGACGGCATCGCGGACCAGACAAAACTCATCGCCTTCAACGCATCCCTGGAAGCCTCTTCCTCCGGGGAAGCAGGGGCCCGGTTTGCGGTGGTAGCCGCCGAGATCCGGCGTTTTGCGGATAACGTAGTGGATTCCACCAGGGAGATAACCCAAAAAATTGAGGAAGTCCAGGCCGCTTCCCAGGTCCTTATCGCCGAGGCCAACAACGGATCCAAACAAATAGATCAGGGCTATGAACGGATGGTGGAACAGAAAGCGGTATTTGAAAACATCGTGGAAAATTCCCAAAATGTCGCCACCCGGTCTCAGCAAATTTCCAATCTGAGCAAACAGCAGGAATACGCTTCATCCCAAATTCTCTCAACCCTCAAAGAAATATCCACCGGGGTAAAGCAGTTTGTAACCTCCACCGCCTCTACTTCAAAGATAGCGGATAACCTTAACGGTATGTCCCGTGGGCTGCAGGAAACCATAGGGAAATATCGGACCGGTAATTGATCGGTTTTAATTTGTAAGGAGCTTTACTATGATAAGTTTGAAAGACAGGATACGCCAGGAGGAACGGAATGGAGAAGTGATCATCAACTATTTCCGTCTTGCCCTGGCAGTTATCTATGTAATGGGAATGGTGATAATTTCTTTTACGCAATACATGAAAGGCTTCAGCACCCTGCCCTGGCGGAGCTATGGCGGTCCGCTTGTCTTTTTGCTTGAATCAATAATTCTTCTGTTCTATCTGCGGAAACGGAATTTGCTGCATCCGTACCTCAAGTACTTTAATGTAATTTTGGATATGACGATCATATCGGCGAGTATCTACATATCCGGAACCTATTATGAACTCTTAATGCCCATTACTTTTTTGAGCATCCAGGCGCTTTTTTATGTCCTGCTGATTGTTCTGGGGGCTTTCCGGTACAACGTTCCCTGCGCGTTTTTTTCCGGTATTTTTGCCGGGGTTCTTTACACCCTGGTGCTAGTCCTTCAGGGAGGGCTGCTTGACGTACCCTATACGGCCATTGTACGGGGCCAGCTGCTGCCGGTGAGTTTTCCCCTCTACACCGAGGCGTTCCGGGTAATGGCCTGTATTCTGGCGGGGGTTATCACCGGGATAGCCAGCAGGCGGCATCACGCGCTGCTCAATGCCATGCTCAAGGTCGAGGCGGACGCCGCCGAGGCCGCCTCCAAAACGGTGATTCAAACCCAGGGGATTGCCAAAACTATCCAGGAATCTACCGACGATATCTTCCATTCCTCAAAGGACATCTTCACCACCGCCAATAACCAGGCGGCCAGCGTGGAAGAGATTGTCAGTACCATGAATGAAAACACCCGGATCGCGGCGGATATCGCCGACAAAACCGGCAGTGTGGCTGCTATTGCCGCCAGGATGGAAGAGGACGTAAATCAGGGTTTTTCCGTGCTGGAAGACAATGTAACCAAGATGGGGGATATAAAGGAAAAAAACAACGGGGTTATCTCCGGGATTGTTGCCCTGGGAAATAAGATCTCCCGGATTCGGGATATTGTTAAAACTATCAACACCATCACCGATCAGACCAAGGTCATCGCCTTTAACGCCGCCCTGGAAGCGGCCAGCGCCGGGGATAAGGGCAAGCGGTTCGCGGTGGTGGCCAGCGAGGTAAACCGCCTGGCCGATGATATTGCCAGCCTGACCAAACAGATTCGGGAACAGGTGGAGGAGATCCAGAATTCGTCCTCCGCGCTGATCATTTCCAGTGAGGAGGGGGCGGATAAGATTACCGAAGGGTACAAACTTATCAAAGACCTGGAGGATATCTTTAAAGAGATCCGTTCCGGGGCGGAGATCACCTCCAATCAGGCCCGGATCATCACCATAAGTACCCAAAAACAGCAAAAATCCACCGAGCAGATCAATATAGCCATCACCGATATTTCCAATGGCCTGAATAGTTTTATCCATTCTACGGAAGTTGTTACCGGCTCCGCCGAAGGGCTCACCCGGCTGGCAAAAGAATTGGAGCGGGTATTAAACATCAAAACTTCGCAGGACCTGCCGGTAGACATCGGGAATACCGGCGGCCTCCCGAATATTCCGGACACCGCCGGCTTTGATGTCGAAGATCCGGAAGTCGTCCTTGCCAACGGATAACGGACAGGATCGGCATGGCTATTGATAAAGAAAAATACGTCGGCAAATTTATCGATGAGGGTATTGAAAATATCGCCGCCGTGGAATCCCTGCTTTTTGAGGTAAGGGAGGGGTCTTCCATTGAGGATGATCTGTCCACCCTGCTGCGGGCGCTGCACACCCTGAAGGGTTCCGCCCGGATGCTGGAATTCCACCGGATCGAAGCCCTGGCCCACGCCCTGGAAAGTGTTTTTGTGGCGGTCAAGGAACAGCGAATCGATCTTTCCGATCATGCTCTGCGGCTCATCCTGGCCGCCCTGGACACTCTCAAAATAGGCTTGGGGATCATACAAAACACCAAAGATGACGATATGGACATCCGGGGTTTTGAGAAGGAATTAGCCGCCCTGGCGGCGAATGAAGATTTCCTCATACCCCAGAATCCCCAGGCGCCGGAGGAAGCCGGGACCACGCAGGAGCCTGACCCGGACCCCAAGACAACGGAGCCTGAGCAAGCCGGAACAGAGGCGGCCGCCCCAAAGAAAACCCACAAAAAAAACAAAACCGCAAAAAATCCGGATGTAACAGCGGCGGATCAAGCGCCGGACGGGTCTACGCATACGGCAGACCCAAAACATGATACTATATCCGAGGGACAGTCCCCTGTTGATAATACCGGGGAGACAAAGGGAAAAAATACTCCCCCGCCTGAAACCAGGGGGCGGCAGGGAACGAAACGGGAAGAAGCCAAATCAGAGAGTATCCGTCTGCCTCTGGAGAAAATCAACGGCATCATAAAAAGTATCGCTTCTCTGCAGTCCCTGGAAATTTCCGCCAAGACCATTGCCCTGGAAACCGAAGATATGAGCGAACTGGTTAAACGGATCGCCGGGACGATCAAGGCGGAAAGCAGCATAAATCCCGCCCTGACGGCCCAATTCCGTCAGTTGGAACAACTGGTCGGCAAAGCGGCCACCACCATTAAAAACTACTCTATTGATACGGGAAATCTTACTAAAAGCGCCTATGACAGTGTTATCTCCCTGCGAATGCTGCCCATCTCCACCATCCTGGACGCCTACCCCCGGTATGTTTTTGAACTGGCCGCGGAATTGGGAAAAAAGGTACAGATCCACATTGAGGGAACCGAAAACGAAATCGACAAAAATATCATCGAAACCCTCTCGGATGTTTTTCTCCACATGGTTCGTAATGCCTTGGACCACGGCATTGAAAGCCCGGAGGAACGGCGGCTTAAAAACAAAAATGAAACCGGCCAACTCCGTATCCGCTGTTCCCGGGAAAGCGGCAACATGAAGATTGTTATCTCCGATGACGGCCGGGGGATCGATCCCGAGGAGATCCGGAGGAAGCTGGTGGAAGGGGGAGTGCTCACCGCGGCGGTGGCGGCGTCCCTCTCCCGGGAAGAACTGACCAACTACATTTTTAGGAACGGCTTTTCCACCTCAAAAACCATCAATAATATTTCCGGCCGCGGGGTCGGTATGGATGCGGTACGGACCGGCATTGATCAGCTCAAGGGGAGCATCCTGGTGGAGACCGTCCCCGGCCAGGGCACAACCTTTACCATCCTGGTGCCCCTCTCCATCGCTTCCCTCATGGGCTTCCCCATTGTCTGCGGAAACATGAAATTTATCATCCCCGCCAACTTTGTAGACACCATCCTCCTGATCGACCGGAAGGAGCTCATCACCGTGGTTGACCGGCCGGGGATCAAATTTGAGAACCGGATCATTAAGTTGTATTACCTGAGCCAGCTTCTGCGGCTCCAAACCGAAGGGGCCCAGGGCGACATAGGGACATTTTTTGTGGTGATCATCCATGCCTTTGACGAGATGATCGCCCTGGCGATTGACCGGATCAGCAGCATGAGGCAGGTGATCCTCAAATCCCTGCCCTCGGTGATGGAGGGGCTTCCTGTTTTTTCCGGGGCGGTGTTAAGCGAGGACTATGAGATGGTACCCGCCCTCCATATGCCGACGGTAATCAAGATGGCCCGGCGAACAAAATCTATCGACATGAAAAAACGCCACATCGAATACGAAAACTTGCGAAAATCCATTCTGGTGGTGGACGATTCCCTGCCGACCCGGGAAATTGAGGGGGAGATCCTCCAAACGGAAGGTTACCGGGTGGATACCGCGGCGGACGGTGTGGAGGCCCTGGACAAAGCGAAAAATTCCCGCTATGATTTAATCTGTACCGACCTCAATATGCCGCTGATGGACGGTTTTATGCTTACTGAAAACATCCGCAAAAATGTCGAACTGGCGGAGATTCCCATCATTGTCATCTCCTCCAAGTCCAGTGAGGAGGATCAGAGGCGGGCGGCCATGCTGGGGGCCAACCGGTACATCATAAAAAATTCTTTTAATAATCATAATTTGCTGTCGGCGGTGCGGGAACTTATTGGTGAAGCGAATGGATGAGGATTTATCAAAGGACGGGGAAAAACGGATCCTTGTTTTTGAAGATTCGGATATTTTTGCCGATATGCTGGTGGAATTCCTCACGAACGCGGGGTATGTTACCGGCCGGGCGGTCAATGGCTTTGAGGGTATCAAGCAGGTATATACCTTTCTGCCCCATCTGATCGTCACCGATATAGAGATGCCCCTTTTTAAAGGCTACCAGGCAACCCGCCTCCTAAAGTCCCGGAAAAATACCCGGGACATTCCCATCATCATGTTTACCACCCTGAGTGAAATCAAAGACCGGTTCTGGGGAAGCCAGGCCGGGGCGGATTGGTATATTGAAAAGTCGCCGGATAACTTTGAAGAATTGGAGAACCGGATCAGGACGCTCCTGTCTGAAAAGCCGGAGCCGGATTTTCGGGCCATAACCCAGGAAGGCAAACGGGTTAACGATAACACCCTGATTGAAACGGTAAACAATCTTCTGGATCACAAACTTTTCCAGACCACCTTGATTGGGATGCTTACCGAATTATCCGAAAGGATTGGTTCCTTGGAGGAGATCCTCCGGGGTTTTTTCGATCTTTTAACCTATGTATGTGAAGCGGAAATAACTTCGGTGATGATAAAAAGCGCCGATAACTCTCTTTTTGTGTATACCGCTAACCGTGCGAGTTTTGCCGCTCGTATTGTGGACGATTTTACCGCCATCACCATCGCGGATTTTAATGCCCAATTCCCCGATTATAAGGTTATCTCCAAAAAAACCATTGACTTTTATCCCCCCGGGGATAAAAAGAAACCTATCGAATCCTATATTATCATTCCCCTGTTAAGCGCCGGGGAAAAGTTCGCCACCGTACATATCGCCAATTCTATTAAAGAATATTTTTCCCCGGTGCTTATGGAGAATCTCAATGTTTTTCTTTACGCCGCGGCGCCGGTTTTGGCCAATGCCCTCTCGCTGCTGGAGATGGAGGTTCTGCAGAAAAAGACCCGCCAGGCCTTTGCCCGGTATGTGCCCGAAGACGTAATGGACGAGATTATCCGCAAATCCCAGGACTCAGGGACCCAGAGCGAGACCCGGAATCTGGCGGTGCTTTTTGCGGACATCAGGAATTTCACCAAAATATCCGAAAACGCAAGCGCCCAGGATGTGGTGGCCTTCCTCAACGCCTTTTTTTCCCTCATGGGAAATCAGATTATCGACGGGGGCGGGCATGTGGATAAATTCATCGGCGATGCCATTATGGCCGTATTCGGGGTCCCCAAGCCCTTGCCCAACGCGGCGGTCAGCGCGATCTCCGCGGCGATCAATATGATGCGGACCCTGTCCCAGGTGGATACCCAGCGGATCAACATCCCGCCGGGGGAATTTTTCATCGGCATCGGCATTAACTACGGGGAATGCGTGGTGGGAAACATCGGCTTTCAGGATAAAATGGATTATACCGTTATCGGTGATACGGTTAACCTCGCTTCCCGGCTGGAAGGAACCACCAAACTATACCGCCACCCCATCATGGTATCGGAATATATGTATCATGCCGCCAAGGATTTTTTTATTTTCAGAAAAGCAGACAGCGCCCGGGTAATCGGAAAAACCCAGCCCGTGGGGCTCTACGCGGTATACGCGGCCTTTGCCGAGGAAGATGCCCGGAAGGATGATCCGGCCCTTCCCCCGTCCCTGGTCATCCGCCAGGAACTCTTAAACCAGTACAACAAGGGGCTCAAACTTTTTTATTTGCGGGAATGGGAAACCGCCCGCCGTTATTTCCTGGACGCCCTTATCATAGACCCGGCGGATTATCTCTCCACGTTCTATCTGGAACGGACCGAAGCCTATATCCAGAATCCGCCCCCGGCGGAAGCGGATATTACCACCAACTTGACGGAAAAGTAAGGACATCCGTTTCAATCCGGTTTTTGGAAACCGCCCGGGGAAAGGGGGCTTTAAGGCCCTTTTCTCAAGGGCCCTTCTCGAAACCAGAGGGATTTTCGCTCCAGCATCCGGCTGTTTCCAACAGCTCATCCATTTCTTCATCGGTTCCCATACTTACCCGCAGATAATCCCGAATCCGGGGCTTATCGAAACGCCGGACCAGGATACCCCGCTCCCGGAGGGCGGCAAAAATCTCCGCCCCGGAAAACCGGGGATGCCGGATAAAGATGAAATTCGCCGCCGAGGGGATCACCTCAAAGCCCATATTCCGAAGCCGGAGGGAGACCCGATCCCGGGTAGCGATTACCTTCCGGTTGATTTCGCCGTAATATGCCCTATCGGAAACCGCCGCGGCGGCCCCCGCCAGGGCAAGCCGGTCCAGGGTATAGGAATTGAAGGAATCCCGGATCCGGCAGAGGCCCTGGATAAGCTCCTCCTGGCCGATGGCGAATCCC
>JAITBE010000223.1 GCA_031283755.1 Spirochaetaceae bacterium | reverse complement strand
TTCACCTGCTTAATTCAATATGTTGAACCGTTTTTCGCCTTTTTTCAAGCCCTACAGTCCCGGCGCCCCTTAGCCTGGCGGGGGGGAGCATCATTATCGGGGCGGTGCTGGTGAGCCAGATAAAGCGGGCCGCGCCGCCCAGGCAATAAGACGCAGTTGGCGTCTGGGGAATTTTTTTAAAGATAATACTCGGCGGATTGTTCCGTTTCATTAAAGAATTGACTGTATACTTTTGCGCGGATAAGCTGAAAATATTCACTGGTCCGGTTCCGGGGCCGGGAGGACTCAACGGGGATGATCTTCTGAATCCTGCCGGGCCGTTTAGACATAACCACTACGCGGTCTCCGAGAAAAATAGCTTCGTCTATGTCATGGGTAACCAACAACATGGTCCGTTTTTCCGTTTCCCAAATTCGCAGGACCTCCCGCTGCATCCGGATCCGGGTCAGCGCATCCAGGGCGCCGAAGGGTTCATCCAGAAGCAGCGCCTTGGGCTCCCCCACCAGGGCCCGGGCAATGCTCACCCGCTGCTGCATTCCGCCGGAAAGCTGATTGGGCAGGGCTCGGTCAAACCCGGTCAAACCGGTCAGTTCAATGTGGCGGTCAATACGCTTCCTCCGTTCTTCCCCGCCGATGCCCCGGGGAATGCCAAAATCAATATTTTGACGTACCGTAGACCAGGGCAGGAGCCGGGGTTCCTGAAAAACGATGCCACATTCCATTGAGGGCTCCCGTACCACCCTGCCATCCAGCAGAACCTTTCCCGTGGTGGCAGGTTCCAAGCCCACGATGATTTTGAGCAGGGTGCTTTTTCCGCAGCCGCTTATTCCAACAATGCTGATAAATTCCCCCTCCGCCACATCCAGGTTGATGTCCTTCAATACTTCCAGGGCTTGTTTATCAATGGTATATTCTTTTCCGGCCCCTTTGATTTGCAGGAAGTTATGGCTGCCATTGCCCACGAGGTTACCTGGCCTTTTTGGGGGGATAATTCCAGCGCAGAACCTGTCTTTCGACCCATTGAATAATAAGATCAATAAACAGCCCAAAGAGCCCGATGAGTAAAACACCCATAAACATTATGCCGGTCTGGGAAACCTCCCGGGCAAACATTACAAGAAAGCCAATCCCGGAAGATGCGGCGATCATCTCCGCGGCCACCACGCAGGCCCAGGCGGATCCGGCGCCTAGACGGAGGCCGACAAAAACGGGGGGCAGCGCCGCAGGCATAACAATCCGCATAAGGGTATTCCACCGGCTCTTTTTAAGCACATAGGCCAGTTCCAATAATTTCTTATCCACACTCTTGATTCCATAGACCATGTTCATAAATGCCGGCCAGAAGGCCCCCATGGTGATCACCGCGATTTTAGAGGCTTCGTCGATCCCCAAGAGGAGAATAAAAAGAGGGATCAGGGCGATCATCGGGATGGGTCGCAATACGCTTATGATAAGGGTGGTTGCCCGGTCAATCCTGTGGGAGATTCCAACGACGATGCCGGCGGCCAAACCAAGGGTAGAACCCATCGTAAATCCCCAAAGCACCCGGAACGCGCTTGCCCGCAGGTGCCGGGCAATTTGACCGTCCAAAAGCATCACCCTAAACGCTTCAAAAATACGGGAGGGGGGCGGCAGTATCACGGGATTAATAATGCTGCGGGAACTAAGCTGTTCCCACAGAATTAGTACCAAAACAGGAAACAACACCGGCAGACAGAGATCGGTAAAAAAGTGTTTCTCCTCCGGTAACCCGGTGTTCTTCATAAAACGCCCTCTTCCTGCCTGGCAAAACGATCAAGATGTCCAACCAGCGGATAACCGGTCCTTTCTATTTCTTTTCTGACCCCATAGGTCTCTTCCCGTATTTCAACGGGTTCGATGATCCAAATTGTGGAAAGATCCGCATCGGCCCCAAGCCGTTTCCGGATGGAGACATAGGCCTCTTCAAATTCCCTGCCGCTTATGATCGCCCGGACCGGTATCCCCCTTATCTCGAAGCTGGTACGATCCGGCGACAGAATGTTAATTGCAATCTGCCGCTCAAACCAAAGGCTGTATACCAGGTTTTTATTATTCCGGGATGTTTCATTTAGCTCGTAGAATTGGAGGTTTCCCTCCGGGGTTATCCCAAGGGAACCTTTAAAGACCACATGGACCGCGCCGTCCCTGCCCGCAGTGGCAAGGGCCTTAACCGTGCCGGGATCCTTCAAGAGATCCGCAATCTTTTTATCTATTTGTACGCCCATAATTTACGCTATCCTCATTAAATCGGTATTGGGATGGTTGCCGCAGGTACGGTAATCATCAAAGGACGCCTCCAGGTGGTACTTCCGCTGCTGTTCATCCAGGCCCCTGGCAAAGGCGATAAGGTAATCGAGGGAGGCCGCCTTTTGCTTCTTGAGGGGCGAACCGGGGGCGACCCGGAAGATCGTCTGGGCGGCGCTTACCCCATGCCGGGCCAGTTCTTCCGCCTGGGCAAGGCATTTTTCCAGGGCCTCCTCTTCGGTACGGAACCCCTCGGGCTGTATCAGCTCCACCCCCGAAACGATGCCGGTGTTTACCGCGTTGGGGCCGAATATTTCCACCGCCTTATAGAGCCTGTTCTTCCATCCTTCATAACCGATATACTTCGCCTTGCCGGGGCAGATATAATTAAAGAGCTTTTCATCCAGCACTTCGATATCCGCGGTATAGCCCGTCAATATGGTTTCGCCGTAGAGCCGCCGGAGCTGCCTTTCGTTATAAGCGGTTGCAATAAGCTGGGTTAACACCTTCTTTTCCGCAAAGAGTTCTCCCAAAAGCCGCAGAAGTTTGACATATTGATCTACCTCGTCGTCCAAAAGTTCATCCCCGGTCAGAATGGAACCCGCGCACAACTGAATCATCCGCAGCCTTCCCGGTTGTTTAAGGACCTCCGCCACGGTTTCCACCACGTCATGATAATCCAGAAATTCCCGTTTTGCTTCCCTGTGTTGATGATAGGTGGCGGCGATGGCGCAGAATTTACAGCCCATCTCCGGCTCTTTCCAAAAATCGCAGTTCTGATAAATGTTTATATCTACCCGCTGGGGACGGGCGACCAGGGTCTGCCACATGGGCGTACCCTTCGTCGTGGTCTTGTCAAAATAATCGGGCTTTGGCCAATAGACTACTTCCTCAATCACCCTGCCCTGATCGGTGATAACAACCTTGCCGCCGGAAACATCGACGAGATAGGGGGTCCGTCCGCCGTTGTATTCCGGGGGAGCGCCCCGAATAAGATCGGTAATAATGGTAGTACCGTCCCGCAACAAAAAACCATTGGGCAAACGGGCATTCTTTTTTTCCGTATAGATGCCCCGGTACAACGTGGCGTCCCGTTGGGGATCCACCGCGTCCATGGCGGCTTCGGTAAAATCAACCCCCCGGCGGGAGACATCGGTTTTTATAATTACCAAAGGGGGTACTTCGGGATATTTACGGATTACCTCATCCAGGCTTGGTTCCCGGTCCCGCCAAGCCTCGGTTATCGCCGCCGCCATGATCAGTATCCCTTCCCGCCGTCGTAGATCCCCGCATCCCGGGCGAAGGAGTCGTTAAAGATCCGGGATTCCCCCGGATTGGCGGCAATAATGCCGCTGTCCCGCAGGTATTTGACGGTCTCCA
>JAITBE010000181.1 GCA_031283755.1 Spirochaetaceae bacterium | reverse complement strand
CTCACGGAAAAAACAATTTCCTTAAACCCTCTCAGTTCGGTCTCGTTGGCGTTCATGATCTCGAATTTCCAGCCCTTGGTTTCGGCAAACCGGGAATACATACGGAAAAGGTCCGCCGCGAACAGGGCCGCCTCTTCCCCGCCGGTACCGGCCCGGATCTCCATGATAATGTTTTTTTCATCCAGGGGGTCCTTGGGGATAAGGAGGAATTTCAATTTATCCTCGGCGTCTTTTACCCGCAGTTCCAGTTCCCGCAGTTCCTCCCGGGCCAGTTCCCGCATTTCCGGATCCTTTTCAGTCTGGGCCATGGCTTTGGTTTCTTCCATTTGCGCGGAAAACGCCTCAATTTCCTTTTGGGCGGAGGCTATTTCACTGAGCTGGGCATATTCCCTCATGGTATCCCGGTATTTTTGTTGATCCTTCACCAAATCGGGATCCTGAATCAAAAGGGATAATTCGTTATACCGCCGCAATAAAGAGTCAAGCCGTTCATTCACTTTGTATACTCCGTTCCAATCCACACACTCCTTTGAGCACGACAGCACCCTTGCGGCGGGGATTTCTTATTCAAAACTCGCCGTTTTGAAGGCTTTGAAAAAAGCGGTTAACCCCAATAAGCCCCTGCTTTTTCTTTTAATCTAAGGCTGCTTTTTCAAACCCATGGTCCGCCGGATCATCGGATTTTAAAAAAGCCTCTATGTATACTATACCAAATACCTGCCGGTTCCGCAACATGAGGGAACCGCCGGACGGTAATTTACCATTCAAAAAAATTATGGTACCAGGCATCATGGGCGTTTAAGAAAACTATTGACGGGAGCCGGAAGAGGGGGTACAGTGTATAAAGGCTATATTAAGGAACAAAGGACGCAAAAGATGACCTATAGTATCGCCATGGCCGGTAAGGGAGGTACGGGCAAAACCACTCTTTGCGGTTTGTTTATCAATCATCTGGTCAATGCGGGGAAAGGGCCGATTTTGGCGGTGGACGCCGATGCCAATTCCAATCTCAACGAAGTGCTGGGGGTGGAAAAACCGATTACCCTGGGGGACATCCGTGAAGAATTGGCCCGGTCTGAAATAGACGAAAACAGCCCCGTTCCCGTGGGAATGACGAAACAGGAGTATGTCAACTTCAAATTCGGTTCCGCCCTGGTAGAGGAAGCCCATTTCGATATGCTGGTCATGGGTCGAAGCCAGGGGAAGGGTTGTTACTGTTATGTCAACGACGTACTCCGGGAACAGTTAAAAAAATATTATACCAATTATAACTATCTGGTGGTGGACAACGAAGCGGGGCTGGAACACATAAGCCGGGGTATACTTCCCCCGGTGGATCTTATCCTCCTCGTGAGCGATTGTTCCCGGCGGGGTATCCAGGCGGCGGGCAGGATAGCCGGGATGATCAAAGAGTTGGATTTAAAAGTAGCCCAGGTATGGCTCATCGTAAACCGCGCCCCGGCGGGGAAACTGGACCCGGGAATCCGGGAGGAAATTGAGGCTCAAAATCTTTCCCTTATCGGGGTCATTCCCCAGGATGAGGAGGTTTACCAATATGACGCGGCGGGCAAACCCCTGATAAGTCTGCCGGAGACATCCCTGGTCAAACAGGGCCTGGCGGAGATCATCAAAAAACTTGAATTATGAGTGTGCCGTAAAGTTTACATTGTTTTTTATAGGGGCGGCGGCAAAACCAACCGAATTTTGAAACCGCCTCCATGGGCTTTCATGAAGAAAGCTAAAAAATCAAGAGATTTGGAGGGAGACTATGGGCGCTTTAACGGATCTAATCTATACGGGCGCGAATGCGGTGGCGGGCTTAACCGAAGGGGCCGTCAAAGCCGCGATTGAAAAATACGGGGCGGATAAGGAGATTGCCTTTCCCGATACGGCTTACTTTTTTCCCACTATTTTTACCGCTACCGGGGTAAAGGTGGAAAAATTGGAAACCCTCACCGCCTGTGTGGGGGTGCTGAAGAGCCTCATCTCCGGCAAGGAGGATCTGGGGGAAGCGTTAAACGCGGGATTGGCCACCGCGGTGGGGGCGGAGATCATCGAGGGCCTTAAGTACCTGGAAGCGGATCCCTATGGCAAAGAACCGGGGATCGGGTTTGTCCCGGATCCCATCATCCGTTCCTTGGGGGTGCCCCTGGTTACCGGTGATATTCCCGGGGTCGCGGTGGTATTAGGGGAGGCGGCGGATCCCGCCTCGGCGGCAAAGGTGGTAAAGGATTACCAGAGCAAGGGGCTTCTCACCTTCCTTGTGGGCAAAGTCATCGATCAGGTAAGCGCCGCGGGGGTTAAGGTGGGGCTGGAATTCCGGGTAGTACCCCTGGGATATGACGTAACCGCGGTGATCCATGTGGTGACCGTAGCCATCCGGGCGGCGTTGATCTTCGGTAATATTAAAGAAGGGGATCTTCCGGGGCTTTTGGCTTATACCAAGGAACGGGTTCCCGCTTTTGTAAATACCTTTGGCCCCCTAAACGAAGTGGTGGTCGCCGCCGGCGCCGGGGCTATAGCCCTGGGCTTTCCCGTTATTGTCGATCAGGATATCGGCGATTTACAGATCCCCGGCGCCCTGGAATCGGTTACGGATTATGACAAAACCGTAAAACGTTCCCTGGAACTGCGGAATATCAAGATCAAGGTAAAGGAAATTTCCATCCCCGTGGCTTTTGCGGCGGCTTTTGAAGGGGAGATTATCCGTAAAAACGATATGTATGCCGAGTTCGCGTCGGACAAGAACCTGACCTGTGAGCTGGTCATCATGAAGGACGCCGCTTCCATCGAGGACCATAAAATCACCGTGGTGGGGTCCGACATCGACAGCGGCGCCCCTCCCCTTAACCTGTCCCTGGCGGTGTATGTGGAAGTAGCCGGGTCCAAGATGCGGACCGACTTTGAACCGGTCCTGGAGCGGAAGATCCATCACTGGTTCAACTACATCGAAGGGGTCATGCACACGGGACAGCGGAATCTCTTCCGCATCCGGATCGGCAAGGAGGCCTATGAAAAGGGCCTGCGCCTTAAAGATCTGGGGGAAGTGGTTTATGTGATGCTTATGGATGAATTCGGCACCGTGGTGGATAAATGCCAGGTGACCCTTTTCACCGATAACAGCCGGGTCAAGGGGATCCTGGAAAAAGAGGCCCTCCCCAGGTATGAAGCCCGGGATTCCCGGCTGGCCTCCATGACCGATGAAAGTGTGGATACCTTCTATTCTTGTATCCTTTGCCAGTCCTTCGCCCCGGCCCATTGCTGCGTGGTTACCCCGGAACGGCTCGGCCTCTGCGGGGCGGTTTCCTGGCTGGACGCCAACGCCACCAAGGAGCTCACCCCCACCGGACCCTGTCAGCCCATTTCAAAGGAAGGGATGCTGGATGAAAAGAAGGGGGTCTATACCTCGGTGAACAAGGCCGTGGAAGAAGCCACCCATGGGGCGGTGAACACCGTGACCCTCTACTCCATCATGGAAGACCCTATGACCAGCTGCGGCTGCTTTGAGTGTATCTGCGGAATCCTGCCCGAAGCGAACGGCGTAGTGGTGGTCAACCGGGAATACAAGGGGATCACCCCCACGGGAATGACCTTTGGGGAGCTTGCCTCCATGACCGGCGGCGGGGTGCAGACGCCGGGCTTTATGGGTCACGGACGGCATTTTATCGCCTCCAAAAAGTTCGTCAGCGCCGAAGGGGGCCTGTCCCGGATAGTCTGGATGCCCCAGGAGTTGAAAAACGAGGTGGCCCCCCGGATCAACAAAACCGCCAAAGAACTCTATGGGATCGATAATTTCGCGGATATGATCTGCGACGAAACCATAGCCACCGAGGCGGAAGCGGTGGTTGCCTTCCTTACGGAGAAAAACCATCCCGCGTTTGCCATGGAAGCGATCATGTAGGAAAGCTCCAATTCCCCTGTACCGTCACCGGTACAGGGGAATCCGCTTCCCCGGCAGCCGCCGTCTATGGCCGCCGGTTTAAACCTAAGGCCGTTTTCTCAAACATTGAAGGTTTTGAAAATCTTATATGATGAAATATAATCGATATGAGTAATAAGTATACCATAGTATTTCGGGCCGAAGGTAACGAGGACAGGGTTGTAACCGCCGGTGAAACCATCCTGGAGGCGGCAAAAAAAGCGAATGTCCCCCTGGACGCGCCCTGTTCAGGGAACGGTACCTGCGGAAAATGCCGGGTGAAGGTACTCTCCGGGGAATCGGAAAGCGGGCAAACCCGCCATATCAGCCGGGAAGATTATGCCCAGGGGTACCGTCTTGCCTGCGCCTGTGAAATCCGGTCGGACATGGTGATTTTTGTGCCCCCCAGCGCTTTGGCTTATCAAAACCGTATCAAGATAAGCGGGGGGGAACGGGAACAGGCGGTATTTTCCGCCCTCCGGGAAGAGCTCCGTACCCTGGGTTTTACCGGCGACAGCGGCCTGGAGATCCTCGGCCTTACCCTGTCCCGGCCGGATCTGGGGAACCCCATAGCGGACCGGGAACGGCTTCTCATGGCCCTGGAAACGCTGCGGGGCGAAGGGGCCCCGCCCCTTGGACTCAGCCTCCACGCCCAACGTAAGCTCCCCGCCGCCCTGCGGGAGGGGGATTTTTCCGTAACCTGCGTTCTCAGGCGCGGGGCCGGGGAAGACCTCGTCCTCAACGTGTTTCCCCGGGGCGCTTCAAACCCGGTCATCGCCGGGCTTGCCATAGACATCGGGACCACCTCGGTGTCCATCCTCCTCCTGGACCTTCTTTCCGGGGAGCCCTTGGCCCTGGGTTCCGCGGGGAACGGCCAGATCCGCTACGGGGCGGACGTGATCAGCCGGATCATTGAAAGTTCCCGTCCCGGCGGCCTGGAGCGGCTGCAACGGGCGGTGATTGACGAATGTATTGACCCCCTGATCCGGGCCCTTTGCCGGAAGGGGGGAATCGATTCCGAAGATATTTACCGGGCCGCGGTGGCGGCCAACACCACCATGACCCATCTTTTTTTGGGGGTCAATCCTGCATACCTGCGGCTGGAACCCTATGTGCCGGCTTTTTTTGAGGGGGGAACCCTCCGGGGCATTGATACGGGTCTTTTCCTGCATCCCGACGCGGAGGTGATCCCGGCCCCTGGTATCGGCAGTTACGTGGGGGGGGATATTACCGCCGGGACCTTTTCCTCGGGGGTGTATAAAAAGGAAGCCCTTTCCCTGCTTATAGACCTGGGGACCAATGGGGAGCTGGTTTTCGGGAACGCTGATTTTCTTATGTCCTGCGCCTGTTCCGCGGGCCCCGCCTTTGAGGGGGGGGATATCAGCTGCGGTATGCGGGCCACCGACGGGGCGGTCGAAGCCTGCGGCATTGACCGGGAAACCATGGAACCGGCCCTCCGGATCATCGGCGCCGCCGGGCAGAAGCCCGCGGGGCTCTGCGGCTCCGGGCTTATCGACCTTATCGGGGAGCTGTTCCGCTGCGGGATCATCAACGCCCGGGGAAAATTCATCCGGGAAGGCAAACGGGTCTGCCGGGACGAGTGGGGCATGGCGGGTTATACCATTGCCTTTGCCGGGGAAACGGAAACCGGCCGGGAGCTGGCCCTGACCGAGGGGGATATCGACAACTTTATCCGGGCCAAGGGGGCGATCTTCTCCGCTATCAGGACCATGCTGGTCAGCCTGGACTTTACCGTGGATAGCATTGAGGAGGTATACATCGCCGGGGGCATCGGCAGCGGCATCAACGTGGAAAACGCCATCCGGATCGGCATGTTTCCCAAACTTCCCCTGGAGCGCTACCATTATATCGGCAACAGTTCCCTCTCCGGGGCCTATGCCATGGTTAATTCCCGGCGGGCCGCCGGAAAGGTTACGGAAATCAGCCGGGGGATGACCTATCTGGAACTCTCCTCCCATCCGGGCTATATGGATGAATTCGTCGCCGCCTGTTTTCTGCCCCACACCGACGGAGGCCTCTTTGAATAAAGCAGGCGGCGGGCCCGATAAAAAAAACCAGAAAGAACAGGCCCCGCTCCTCCATTATACGGCGGTTTATAAAACCCTCGACCCCGGGGAAATCGCCCAACGGTGTTCCCTGCCCTTTGACCGGGAGGGAGCGGCCTTTTCCCTGCGCCTCATGGGAACCGGGTACCGGGCGGCTTTTCCTGATTTCAGCCTGATCGACGGTGCGGGAAAGGAACTGCAGAACCCCTGGGAAAAGATCCTCGTCCTCCGGTATCTCTGTGAAGGAAAATATTTTGAGGGCCGGGGAAAACAGCTTTCCTACCGGGAGATTCCCTGGGGGCCGGTGTATTACGCCAATTTCCGGGGCCGGTGTATCAACCGGTTTGCCGCGGCCTTTGGCAGGGATCCGGCGGCTTTTAAGGAAATTATGGAGAAAACCGGAGAACTGCGGGCCCAGGCCCTGGACCAGGGGGACGCGGGATACCGGGCGGAATCCTGTGGATTCCGCTTTGAATTTATCACCGGCCTTTTTATGA
>JAITBE010000100.1 GCA_031283755.1 Spirochaetaceae bacterium | reverse complement strand
AAGGGGGGCAGGCCGCGGTTTTCCGCGGCGTCCCGGGCGGCCCGGACCGCGAGGTAGCCCATATTGAAGGGTTTTTGTATGACCACCGCGGCGATGATCCCCTCTTCAATCAGGTTGATCCGCCCCAGGGGGTTGTCAAAGCCCACCAGCCGGACCTTTCCGGCAACGCCTGAGTCCAGCAGGGCCTGGGCCACGCCTATGGTGGAGATCTCGTTCATGGTCAGAATACCCCCCAGATCGGGGTACTCCCGCAGAATATCCGTAGTGATGGCATAGGCCCGGTCCGCAAAGTTATCGGTAAACCAGGTGCCGATCACCGGGTAACGGCCGTCTCTTTCCAAAACCGCCCGAACCCCCCGCTCCCGGTCTATGGCGGTGGTGGTACCTCGCACATGGTTGACGATTGCCAGCTTCCTGCCCGGTTCAAGGATGCGGATCATTTCAGCGGCGACCTTTTCCCCTCCCTCCACATTATCGGTGGCGACAAAGGTACGGGGGAGGGAACTGTCCACCCCGGAATCCATGGCTATCACCTTGATCCCCGCGGATACGGCTTTTTCTACCAGGGACGCCAGCCGGGTATAGTCCGCCGCCGCCAGGATCAGGACCGTGGGAGGATCATTCCCGATGATGCTTTCCATGATCCGGATCTGGCCTTCCACATCACTTTCAATCCAGGCCCCCTGAATATCCAGACGGAGGCCGAATTCATTCGCCCCGGCCCGCATACCGGTTTTAACCACCTCCCAGAATTCCGAATCATTGGCAACGGCCTTTATTACCGCGGTAACGCGGATCTCCTGCTCCGGGGGAGTCCTGACAAGGAAGAAGAAGCCCAGGCTTCCCCCCAGGAATATCAGGATGAGGAGGGCCGGGATGAGACCGCCGAACCCCCTGGGGGGCCGGTTTTCCTGGGGGACGCTCAAATTTTTTGCCTCGTTAATGGCGAATCCTTTTTTATGGCCGGAAGGTGGATGAATACGGTGGTCCCCTCATCCTCCCGGCTTTCAAATTCAAGACCGTAATCAGGGCCAAAGTAGAGTTTGATCCGTTCGTCTACGTTACGGACCCCGACGCCGCTGCCGGGAACATCGGCCCCCTCGCCGGGCCCGCGGGTATCTTCGGAATCCCTGTCCGGGGTTCCGTAATTTTCCCCCTGGTCCGGGGAACAGCGGAGGCGGAGTTTTTCCAGGGCCGCGGGGTTCATCCCGATCCCGTCGTCCCGGACCACCAGGTCCATACCCGTTGGGGTACGGTAACCGGAAATAACCACCGTCCCGGCGGTGGAATTGTTCTTTATCCCGTGATAAATGGCATTTTCCACCAGGGGCTGGAGGATGATCTTGACTATCTGAAAAGCTTTGATTTCTTCCTCCACCTCGATCCGGTAATCCAGCCGGTCCTTGTAACGGATCTTCTGGATGGTCAGATAATTTTTAACATGCTCAATCTCGGAGGCGACGTCGATTATTTCCTTGCCCTTGCTGATGGAGAGGCGGAAGAGCCGGGCCAGGGCGGAACTCATGGCGATCACCTCCGCCTGTTTTCCCCCTTCGGCCATCCAGATCACCGAATCCAGGGTATTGTAGAGGAAGTGGGGGTTGATCTGCATCTGCAGGGCCTTGAGTTCGCTTTTCCGCTTCTGCTCCTGTTCCAGGGTAACCCGCCGGAGGAGTTCTTTTATCTCCCCCACCATGATGTTAAAGTCCTTCCCCAATTCCCCGATCTCATTGGAGGAACGGATATCAACCAGGATATCGAAATTTTCCTGTTCCACCGCCTGTATGGACCGGCGCAGCTCTTTGATGGGTTTGGATATACGCTGGGAGATGAATATGGAAATAGCCATGGAGACGATCAAAAAGAAAAGCCCCCAGAAGGTATAACTACGCCGGATGGCGTCGCGGTTTTCCACAAATTCACTCCGGTAATTTACTCCCACCACTTTCCAGCCCGTGGAACGCATGGTTTCGACACTGTAAAATTTGTCCCGGTCCTCGTCGTCCCCGGGAAAATAACCGGTGGTCTCATCCACAACCCGGCGGATATTTTCGGTTTTAAGGCCGCCGTAGAGGAGCTGCTGCTGGGGATGATAAACAATGTCCCCCCGCCGGTCCACCACAAAGATATACCCCCGCTCCCCCAGTTGGATGGAACTGCATATCCGGTCAATGATCCGGAAGTTGAGGTCCACCAAGAGTATCCCCAGGCCCCGGCCGGTCTCCTCGTCGATGATCTCCCGGGAAAGGGAAATGACCCAGCGGTATTGGCCTTTGATGATGTTCTGTATATGGGAAGAGGAGACCACCGAAAGCCCCCGGGCATTTTGGGCGGCGGTATACCAGGATTGCCTGGGGGGATCCGCCCCTGGGTTCAGGGTGTTTTCCCGGTCCTGGGTCACAAATCCCCCCTGGTAACCGAATACCCCGATCAGGGAAATATCATTCCGGGTGGTGGTCATCACCGTAAGGACCGACCGGACCGGTTCCGCGGCGGCATCCCGGTCTGTTTCGGAAACCGCCTCCAGATAGTCCCGCACACTGCCGTCGGCCTCCACAAAGGAGGAGATAGAGTCCATATAGTCGATATAAAATTCGATGTTGTTGGCAATCTGACGAACCAGCAGTTGGGTGTAACGCCGGGAGGTGATCCGGACGGTTTCTTCGGTTACCCCAAAGGCGATAAGGATGGCCCCCACAATGACGGCCACCAACAGAACCGTAAAGGCCAGGGCGATGGTAACCTGGATGCTTTGGAACCTCGGTTTGACCTTGAGGGGTTCCCGTTTACGGCCGGCCATGGCTTATCCTGGCGGTATTGGCGTTCCGGTATTCCGTGGTGGTAAGCCCCGTAGATTTTCTGAAACTCAGGGAAAAATAGTGGGCATCCCGGTAACCTATTTTCTCGGCAATCTCGTAGGTCATCAGGTCCGTGGTCCGCAGCAGTTCCATGGCCTTACGGATCCTGATATTGGTCAGTTCCTCCACAAAGGTTTTGTCATGGTGTTTTTTGAAGATGGCGCTGAAATAACTGGTACTGATATCGAGTTTCTTACACAGCCCCTGGAGGGAAAGGACGGGAACGTCGTAATGGGTTTCCAAATAGTCCAGAGCCTCCCGGACCTTAACCAGGGCAAAATTTTCCTGCCGGGTGCTGGTATAGGAACCGATGGTATCCGCGAGGAGAAAAAACCAGTCCCGCACCTCGTCTAAGCTTTTAAACCGCCGGATATCCGCGAAGGGATCCGAAGGGGGAGGAAAAATCTCCCGTTGGGGGATTTCCATATCCTCCATACCCTGTAACAGGGCGGCCAAAACCAGACGCAGTTTTATATGGTATTCGTCTATGGTAAGGGGATTGTTTTTAAAATAGTCCGTCATGGCCCGGATATGCCGCTTAGCCTCCTCCCCGGCGCCGATCTTAAGGGCCGACACGATCTCCCTGCCCCAGCCAGGGCTGCCCCCCTCCCCTCCCGCCGGTTCGGTCTTCCCCATCACCTCCCGGTAAGCGGTAAGGCCGATCTTCTCCCGGAGCAAGCCCCAGGCCAGGGCCTCGGCGGCGGTATTGTAGGAAGTCACCAGGGATTCCAAGGTCTCCACCGCCTCCCCTACCCCAACGGCGATATTCCTGAGCCGCATGGACTGGAGCTTATGCCACAATAGTTCGGCGGTTTTTAATCCCTCCCGGTACACATTGGCCCGGTTTTTCCCCCAGATAAGGATCACCAGCCGGTCCGCCCCGTCCTGGAAGAGGAGCCCCGGCCCCAGGGAACTAACAAATTCCTCCAGGATATTCCGCTCGGTGATAAGATCAATATGAAAATCCTCCCCCTTCCGGCGGCGGATAAAGTCCAGTACCAGGCACTGATAGGCCACACCCTCCGGGGGAAGGGGCAGATCGAAGTAGGCGAGCCCTTCCGGGATGCTGCTCCGGTCCGGCCGTCCTTCGACGAGGTGGACTAGAAACCGTTCCCGCAGGATGGGGATGCTTTCGGCGAGTTGTTTTTTGATATGTTCCAGATCCCGCCGGTTTTCCTGCTCCGCGTCCAGGGTTTCTTTGAGTTTGACGAGGACGGCTTTGAATTCCCCGGGGGTTATGGGCTTTACGATATAATCGTAGACCTGAAGCCGCAGGGCCTTCCGGGCATACTCAAAATCATCATACCCGGAGATGATAAGGACCTTGGTATCGGGCAATACCGAAAGCAGCCGGTCCGTTAAGGCAAGGCCGTCCATGAAAGGCATATTGATATCGGTCATCACCACGTCGGGCCGGATCCGCTCGGCTAGTTCCAGGGCCTCAAAGCCATTGGTACAGGCCCCGGCAAAGGAGAAACCCAAGTCTTCCCAGGGGATGGTGTCCCGGATACCTTCCCGGATTTCCGGCTCGTCATCTACCAATACAAAGGAATACCGGCTCATACATCCCCTTGGTACACCCCTAAAGGCTTGCCAGACCGGCCGCGGCCTGGCAGATAGCGATGATAACCCCCATAACCGCCTCGCCCCCCAAAAGTCCCGAGGAGATAATCAGGGCGCTTCCCCGTTTAGTCCACGCCGGAACGGCTTTTTCCAGGATAAACCGAAGCCCCCCGCCGGCAAAGGCGGTCAGGGACAGGTAGAAAGGCAGATATACCCCCAAGCCCAGGGTCATCACCGGGAAATTCACCACGTAAAGGATACATCCCGCCGCAAGGCCGGCAATAAAAGAAGGAACATGGGGAATACCCCCCACCATGGCCGCCACCGCGCCGGCCTGGGGGGCGGCAAACATTCCCTCCGGGCCAAAGGCCGAAGGTCCGTAGGCGGTGATGAGCAGGTAAAAACTACCCACCGAGACCCCGGCGCCTATAAGGCCGCCGATACCTTCGGCTATCCACTGGGCTTTGGGATCGGATTTTAAGATATACCCGGATTTGAAATCATTCATCACGTCCCCCACCAGCCCGCAGGCAATGGCCACCACCGCGGCCACAAAAAAAGCCTCGGTTTGGCCGATGGAGGAAACCGCCTTGGCGGCCAGGAGGATGATAATGCCGAAAACCTCCATGGGGTTAATCCCCGACTGCCCTACCACCTGGGCGGACATGGCCGTGGCCAGCCATACCCCCAGGATCGTAACGATGCTGGGGATCAGCCCCATACCGCAGACCGTGGTAAACAGAACCGCCAAGAGTACCATGACCAGGGGAGCCCAGCGGAGGCTGATGACCCCCCCGGAAATGGCCTGTCTGCTGAACAGGGGGCCGAAGATCTCCCGGGCCTTGGGAAGGATTCCCTTGAAAATGATCCCCAGGCCGGTACCCACCATGAGGCCGATCCCCAGGGAAGATTTGATCCCCGCGGCAAGCTCAGGGCTGAGGAGCCCCGTGGATACCGCGCCGATCAGAATACCGAAATCACCGAAGATCGCCCCCAGAAACCAGACGCCGATGGCCAAGGGACCGATGATATAACCGATGGAGACAAGCATGGGGGAAAGCCATATCCCCCCCAGGGAACCGAAACTCAACATGGTTTTGTTCATAAGGGTCGCGGGGATAATGGTTTTGCCCGAAACCGCCGGGATACCGTCCCGGAGAAAGGTGAACAACCCCGCGATACCCAGTGAGGAAAAGAGGGTCTTTGATTTTTCACCCCCCTCATCCCCGATGATGAGGGTTTCCGCGGCGGCCTGTCCCATGGGATAGGGCAGCTTTTTGGTCACCACAAAATATTTGCGGATAAGGGCGGTAAAGATCAGTCCCAGGGTTACGCCCCCTAAGACCACAAAAAACAACTGAAGGAAGTTGACCTGGGCGTTTTTGTCCAGCATATAGATACCCGGAATGGTAAAAGCCAGGCCCCCCGCGGTCATGGCCCCCGCGGACATGGCGGTATGGGTAACGTTGATTTCATTGATATTACTGTTTTTAAAGAATTTTAAAAAAAACATGGAAACCAGGGCAACAAAGATAATGGGCCAGGGCAGGGCGCCCAGTTTTAACGCCACATACATGGAACTCATGGTAAGAATGACGGCTCCGGCCGCGCCGATGATCATGCCCCGGATGGTTAACTGATCTTTAAATGAAACCGCGTATTTTACATTGCCATTTTTTTCCTCCATGAACATCCCTCCTTGGCATTAATTAGGATTATATAAAATACATATAGGAATCATCGGGGTCCACGGTCCCCACCACCGAAGCCAGCGTTTTCCGATCTATCACCTGGGCGATCCGGTCGTTGAGACGGTCGAAAACCGTAAGACGGATGCAGCGCTGGAGTTTGGTTTCCGGCGAGGAAGGCAGGGGGGGATCAACTACCCGCATATCCCCTTCCAGTTCCCGCAGGACATCCCCGATAACAATATCCTGGGAACGTTGGGCCAAGGCATATCCCCCGGAAGCGCCCTTGACTGAGCGGATAAAACCCGCCCGCCGGAGGATCACCGCCACCTGTTCCAGGTAACGGACAGATATATTTTGCCGCTCCGCCACGCTGGCCAGGGCCACATGGGGTTCCCCGCCGTGTTCCGCCAGGTCGATGAGGAGCCGCATCCCATAACGCCCCCGGGTTGAAATTTTCATATGGCGTACTCCAGCCTATCCATGGCATAGTAGGCTTCCACCAGATCCGTGAGGGTGATGGAATCCACACAATCGCTTATTTCATGGTAAAGCTCGCTCCAGGTATGCCGGCTGACACAAGAGGCTTCCACGGGACAACTCATGGAATTTACCACGCAGAATACCGGCTCCAGGGGACCCTCCACGGCCCGCAAAATATCCCCCACGGTGATCTTGCCCGGCTCCTTCCCCAGGAGATACCCTCCCTGGGGACCCCGGATGCCCCGGATTATCCCGGCCTTTCTGAGGGGGATAAAAAGCTGTTCCAAATAACCATCGGAAATATTGGTATGCTCCGCGATTGTCCGGGTACTGCAATACTCCCCTTCGGGAAGCAAGGCCATATACAAAAGGGCCTCCAGGGAATAACGGCCTTTTGTCGAAATTCTCATATTCTACTCCTTTTTAAATGAGCTTGGTCCAAAACCCGTTTGGGCTTGGACAGACTCTTAAAAAATCCGGTGAAAGTCCGGGTTTTTTCACTCAAACCAATGAAGAACCCCGCCCCAAGGGGGTATGTACCCTTCATAAATCAAAGGCCGCATCCAAATCGGCGATTATGTCCTCGGGGGCTTCGATCCCCACGGAAAGCCGCATAAGCCGGTCATTCACCCCGGCGGAAAGCCGCATGGCCTCGGGGATCGCCCCATGGGTTTGGACCAGGGGATAGGTCAATAGGGATTCCACCCCCCCCAGGCTTTCGGCAAAGAGGATCAGGGAGACCTTCCGCAAAATGACGGCCACATCATCCCGGTTTTTAAGGTAAAAGGAGATCATTCCCCCGTGCCCCCGGGCCTGGGAACAGGACAATGGGTACTGGGGATGATCCGTAAAACCCGGATAAAAGACCTGTTCCACCCGGGGGTGTTCCCGGAGCCACCGGGCGATCCGCAGGGCGTTTGACTCGTGCCGTTCCATCCGCAGGGCCAGGGTTTTGATCCCCCGGAGTACCAGCCACGCGTCAAAGGGCGCCAGGACAGCCCCTTCGCTCTTTTGGGCATTCCTGAGGGGCCCCTCGAAAATATCATTATTATGCACAATAAAGCCCGAAAGGGTATCGTTATGGCCGGCCAGGTATTTGGTGCCGCTATGGACCACCAGATCCGCCCCCAGCTTGAGGGGATTCTGAAAATAGGGGGAGAGGAAGGTATTGTCTACGATAAGATACCCTCCCCGGTTATGGATAAGCTCTCCGCAACGCCGGATATCAGTAACCTTCATCATGGGGTTGGAGGGGGTTTCAATAAAAAAAGCCTTGGTTTCGGGACGGATTTTTGCCTCCACCTGGCCGATATCGCTGGAATCCACCCAGGAAAAGGAAAAGCCGTAGTGTTCATAATACTCATGGAAGAGGCGGTAGGTCCCCCCGTAAAGGTCCTCGGAGACGATGAGGTGATCCCCGGGCTTAAAGAGTTTTATAATAGAGGAAATCGCCCCCATACCGGAGGCAAAGGCTAAACCGGATTTTCCCCCCTCAATAAGGGCCAGGGTACGCTCCAACTCTGTCCTGGTGGGATTGATACTTCGGGAATAGTCATACCCCGTGGACTCATACAGTCCCGGGTGCCTAAAGGTAGAACTTTGGTAAATAGGGGTGGTTACCGCGCCGGTAACCGGATCAAAGGGGGTGGTTCCATGTACCAGAAGGGTTTCCAGGGCCAAAGGCCCGGTACAATGGGGTTCTTCTTTCATGGCAGTCTCCTGTCAAATACTAACTTCATATTCCCTCGTAAACTCCGGTCATCCCAGGGCCCGGTCGAAATCAACGATCAGGTCCTCCACATCCTCAAGCCCCACCGAGATCCGGATCAGGGTGTCGGTGATGCCCAGCCGCCGGCGTTCCTCCGCCGGCATGGCGGCATGACTCATCCGGACCGGATAGGAGGCGATGGTTTCCACCCCCCCAAGACTCACCGCCGCGGCGGCATATTCCACCTGGGACAAAAACTTGAGGGCGTCTTCAGCGGTTTTTGTCCTAAAGGAAAGGACCGCCCCCGCCCCGGACGCCTGGGCCTGGTTGATCTCCCTGCCGGGATGATCCGCAAGACCGGGATAGAATACGGCACTAACCTTCGGATGATCAAGAAGCCATTGGGCAAGCCGCCGGGCGGAAGCCTCCTGGACCTCCAGCCGGGCCTTGAGGGTTTTGATCCCCCGCATCACCAGCCAAACATCCCAGGGGCCGGGGATCGCGCCGAAACTGTTCTGGACCGCGTACACCCGCTTGCCCAGCTCTTTGGTCCGGGTAACCGCCAGGCCCAGAACCACATCGCTGTGGCCGCCCAAAAACTTGGTCGCCGAATGGACCACCACATCCGCCCCCAGTTCTATGGGCCGCTGGAGGTAGGGGGTCATAAAGGTATTATCCACCACGGAGATAAGTCCCGCATCTTGGGCTATACCCAAACAAGTTTTAAGATCAATGATCTTAAGGAGCGGATTGGAAGGGGTTTCCAGAAACAGGGCCTTGGTATTGGGTTTGACCGCCCTCCGGATATTGTCCGGATCCGAAGCGTCCACCGCCGTACATTCCAGCCCCCAGCGGCGGTAAAAGTTATTGAGGATCCGCCAACTTCCCCCATAGATATCCTCCGCGGCGATGATGTGATCCCCGCCGGAGAGGATCCCCAGGACCGAAGACACCGCGGCGATGCCGCTTCCAAAGGCGTAGCCCCGGGCGCCCCCTTCCAGGGTGGCGATGATCTCCTCCAGGGCCTTTCTGGTGGGATTCCCTGACCGGGCATAATCAAATTCCCGGGGCGACGCCAGATCCCCCTGATCAAAGGTGGAGGTCTGAACGATGGGCACACCCAGGGCCCCGGTTACCGGATCCATTTCATGGCCGTTATGTATTAAAAGGGTTCCCCGTTTCATTCATCATCCTTTTGGTTTAACCGAAATCCTATATAAATTGTAGGAGATCGGCTAAAAAAAATCAACAACCCTGCAGACCGGCATTTTGCCTCTTCCGGCGAAATCCCGCGGGGGAGCGGCGGGAATTCCTCCGTTCGCTAACCTGTAGAATTCGCCTGCGGAGCCCCAGGAGGGTATCCTCCGGCGAGGAATTCCAGAGGCGCTCACGGATGAATTCCCGCCGCTCCCCCGCGGCATTGGGTGGAAGGCAAAATGCCGGCTGACTACGTGGGGGGAAGAGGCCGAGGGGTGGTTGCGTTGCCTTGCGGGAGAATCGACACTGCGGGGGGAGCGGGGGGAATTCCTCCGTTCGCTAACTTGTAGAATTCGCCGGAGGAGCCCCAGGAGGGTCTCCTCCGGCGAGGAATTCCAGAGGCGCTCACGGATGAATTCCCGCCGCTCCCCCGCGGCATTGGGTGGAA
>JAITBE010000067.1 GCA_031283755.1 Spirochaetaceae bacterium | reverse complement strand
GCCAGACCTATCCCCTTTCCCTGATGCAGGGCCTCGACCATCCCCGCGGCGATTTTTCCGTAACCGTCGTCTATTTTTTTTACCGGCGCCGCCTTTTGCCGCAGCAACTCGTTCCCAAGTAGAATAATTTCCATACTCAATACATAGTATACTAAAAAAACCCGTGGAACAAGGCGGGCGGGATGCCAGGACGGCATTCTGCGCCTTCCGGCAAAGTCCCGTAGGGGCGGGGCAATCGCCCGGCGGGGGACTCAGTGAACCGGGCGCCATGGGCGTTTATTTTGACTCTTACCAGCGAAGACCTGGGGGAACGGATACAGACCGCCGCTCCTGGGGGTTACCAGTTGCCTCTGCGAAAGAACACTCCATAACTATAGACCGAAGCCAAAATCTTTTCTTCATGGCCAGCATAGGACCAGCCAAAGGCATTACTTCCGTCTTCAAAGGTGGCTTTAACGCCGAAAATGCGGGTGCCATCATCATAGTCATCCACAGTAAAGCCGGATACTATGAATTGCATGGACCTCTTGCCGGGGGAGACAGATTCGCTCGACGAGGACAGCACATTATCGTTTCTTGTATCGCCGTTGATAAACTCAAGTTTAGTGATGGTCTGCGAGGTGTTATTGTCCACCTTGAACTTGAACGTGTAGCCCTTTTCGGTGTTCATGACTCCATCGCATCCCGCAATCGCCAGCCCGCACACAAGGACAAAGACAAACCCCCGCGCTAACCGATTTTTGTTTGCCATGGTAAACCTCGTTTAGGGAATAATGGCCGAAACAAGTAGCCCCCCAGGGGCTTGGTCCCTCGTTTTCTATTTCCTCATCAAAAAGGTGACTGACACCCGTACATTGCCCCTAATGTGCTTAATCTAAATATTTATTCCTATTTTGTCAATCGAAAAGCAAAATTCATTTGCTTTTGAACTTTTACGGTCCGGAAATTCCATTCCCGGCAATTCAATGAACCTCCTCGCCGCAAAGTACGGGATATTAGGACCTCACGGCGAATAAACGCCTACGGAGCCGCCCGCAGGCCTCCTCCACATCGGCGCGGTGGCCGAAGGCGGAAAAACGGATAAAAGACTGGCCCGCGGGTCCAAAACCGGAACCGGGGGTAGTTACCACCTGGCATTTCTCCAGGATCTCCGTAAAGACATCCCAGCTGTCCCGGCCGGGGAACCGGGCCCAGATGTAGGGGGAATTATCCCCCCCCACACAGGGGATCCCCAGGTCCTGCAGGCTGGAGCGGATAAGCCGGGCGTTTCCCAGATAAAAGTCGCACAGGTCCCGGATCTCCTTAAGCCCTTCCGGTTCCAGGGCGGCAAGCCCGCCGGCCTGGGCTATGTTGGAGGCTCCGTTAAAAATCGTACCGCAGACCCGGGCCCAATCAGGGTTAACCGGCTCCCCCCCGGCGTATTTCAGCTCATGGGGAACCACGGTCCAGCCCAGACGTACCCCGGTAAAGCCCGCGGGCTTGGAAAAGGAATTCACCTCCAGGGCGCAGGTTTTTGCCCCTTCAATCTCGAAGATCGTCTTGGGAAGGAGGGGATCCCGGATGTACTCCGCGTAGGCCGCGTCAAAGATGATAATAACCCCCTTCTTCACCGCCGCGGCCGTCAGGGCGGTAAGCTGTTCCCGGGTCGCCGCCGCTCCCGTGGGGTTATTGGGGGAACAAAAATAGAAAATACTGTTCTCCGGAAGGTATGCCAGATCCGGAAAGTAGCCGTTTTCCGCGGTACAGGGAAGGTAATCGATGCCCCCGTACCCCGTACCGGACCAGGTTCCCCCGGCGCCGATAAGGACCGAGCCGTCCACATAAACCGGATAAGAGGGGTCCTGGACCGCTACCCGGACCCCCTTGCCAAAGAGGAGCTGGAGCCGGCCTATGTCGCATTTGGCCCCGTCGGAGATAAAGACCTCGTCGGCGGCAAATTGCCCCTGGTAAAACACCCGGGATATCCCCTCCCGAAGGGCGAGAAGCCCCTCATCGCTGTAGCCGCTGTACCCCTCAAGGGTACCGAGCCGCCGGGCTCCTTCCTCAAGGCCCCGGTTGATAGAGGGCAGGATGGGCTCGGTGGTGTTTCCCACCCCCAGACTGATGATGCGCTTCTGGGGCGATGCGGTCTCCGGGTGGGCCGCGGCATATTCCCGGCGGCGTTTGGCGATTTCCGGGAAAAGATACCCCGCCTTCAGGGCGGCGAGGCAGGGGTTACGTGGTACCATGGGACCCTCCTCTACAGTTTTTTGGAAATATCTCAGCGGTCATGTTCTGTCCCGGCCGTTAAAACCGCCCAGGGCGGTCAGATCCAGGGTGGCAAAGTAATCATCAAGGGTTTCACTCCGGCGAATCATGGCAATCGAATCATCCGGCCGCAGAAGCAGTTCCCCGCAGCGGAGCTTGCCGTTGTAGTTGAAGCCCATGGCCCTGCCGTGGGCCCCGGCATCGTGGATGATCACGTAATCCCCGGGGCTTATCGCCGGTAATTGCCGCTGCAGGGCGAATTTGTCGTTATTTTCGCAGAGGCCGCCCACTATATCGTAGGTTTCCGCGGCCGGGGCGTCTTCCTTTCCCGCCACGGTGATGTGGTGATATGCCCCGTAAAGGCCGGGCCGCATCAGGTCCGCCATGGAGGCGTCCAGGCCGATGTAGTTCCGGTAGATACTTTTGGTATGGATGGCCCGGGTCACCAGCCACCCATAGGGACCGGTGATCACCCGGCCCCATTCGGTGCGGATCCCCAGGGGGTGGAGGCCGCCGGGAACGATGATCCCCTGGTAGATCGCTTGAATCCCCCTAGCAAGGCGGCCGTAATCCACCGCTTCATCTCCGGGCCGGTAGGGGATGCCCACCCCCCCGCCGAGGTTGACGAATTCCAGGCGCACCCCGGCCTTTTCCCTGATCTCCACCGCCAATTCAAAGAGGAGCCGCGCCGTTTCAATATGGTAATCCACGTTGAGTTCATTGGACGCCACCATGGTATGCAGGGCAAAGCGCTTAACCCCCTTTTCCCGGAGCAGTCCGTAAGCCCGCAGGATCTGGTCCCGGGTAAAACCGAATTTGGCCTCTTCCGGTTTCCCGATGATGACATTCCCCTCTTTAAGGGAACCCGGGTTATAACGACAAGAAATGACCGGGGGGATACCCGCGATCTTTTCCAGGAAATCGATGTGGGTAATGTCATCCAGGTTGATGACTGCCCCCAGGTCCCGGGCGGCCCGGTACTCCCGGGCGGGGGTCTCGTTGGAGGTGAACATAATGTCCTCTCCGGTGATCCCTGCCATATCCGACAAAACCAACTCCGGGTAACTGGAACAGTCCGCCCCAAAGCCCTCCGCGGCGAGGATCTTGAGAATAAAGGGATTGGGCAGGGCTTTAACGGCGAAATACTCTTTAAATGAGGGAAAAATCGAAAAGGCCCTGAGGATGGCCCGGGCGTTTTCCCGGATGGCCCCTTCGTCGTAGAGGTAGAAGGGAGTCGGGTAAGACCGGACCAATTCATCAAGCCGCGCCTTGGACAGAGGAAAAGTTTTGCCGCTCATGACAGATACCCCTTGGTTTTAAGCAGTTCCGCGTTGAGGATTCCCCCGCCGGCAGCCCCCCGGACCGTGTTGTGGGACAGGCAGGTAAACCGCAGATCGAAGATATTACAGGGTCGGATCCGGCCTACGGTAACGGCCATGGCCTTATCCGCGTCCCGGTCTTTCCGGGGCTGGGGCCGGTCCGCTTCGTCCCGCAGAATGATGGGCCGTTTAGGGGCCATGGGAAGATCCAACTCCTGGGGCAGAGCGGTAAAGGAAGCCCAAATTTCCTTTACCGTATCAATTGAAGGCTTGGGACCGGCAAATTCCAGGCTGACGCAGGCAGTGTGACCGTCGCTTACCGGAACCCGGTTACAGTGGGCGCTGATCCGGGGGGCCGGGGCGTTTTTTATCCCGCCGTCTTTGAGGGTCCCCAGGATCTTCAGGGGTTCCTGTTCGGACTTCTCCTCCTCTCCCCCGATATAGGGAACCACGTTGTCGATCATATCCAGGCTGGGCACCCCGGGGTAACCCGCGCCGGAAACCGCCTGTAGGGTGGTTACAAAAAGCCGGCCGGCCGCATACCCCGCCTTAATCAGAGCATAGAGGGGAATCATATAACTTTGGATGGAGCAGTTGGGTTTCACCACGATAAAACCCCGGTCCCAGCCCCGCTTTGTCCGCTGGATGGGGATAAGATCCGTGTGATGGGGGTTTATTTCGGCGATGAGCATGGGCACGTCCCCGGTCCACCGGTGGGCGGAGGCGTTGGAGATCACCGGGATCCCCGCGGCGGCATAGGCCGATTCCAGGGTACGGATCTCCTCTTTACCCATTTCCAGGGCGGAAAAAACAAAGGCGCAGTCCCCCCCTTTTACGGCCTTTACCGCCCGGGACAGGTCATTGGCGTCCTCCACAATGAGGGCTCCCACGGCATCGGAATACGTTTTGACCTGATGCCAGCGCCCCGCCACAGCCTCGGCGTATTTTTTCCCCGCGCTCCGGGGAGAGGCGGCCGCATAACGCACCTCAAACCAGGGATGGCCCTCCAGGAGGGCGATGTACTGCTGCCCCACCATACCCGTCGCACCCAGGATTCCTACGGGGATCTTTCCCATGTTTTCCTCCATCAGAACCTCATCCTAGCAAAAATAAACTATTTTGACTATGAGGCTGGCGCCAGGCGTACAATTGAGGAAGATGCCGGGGATCAAGCGTTACCCTGCGGGAGGACTGGTGAAACACCGTTTGGCAGTAGTTCCAAGTCGTTTACACCGGTGAACGCCCTGGAGCGCGGACCGGGCAAGGCAAATTTGCCTTCAGGCATGGCGCCTTCCAATCACCGCCGGTGGAGAAATTCGTGGACCCGCGGTTTTGTCTGGTCCCCGTCCATCATTTTCCGGAAAATTTCATAGGTCAGCCGGGTGTCATATTCACTGCCGTGGAGCTTATCGTTTTCCGGGGCAAGCCCGTAATACGCCGCGGTTTCGCTGAGGCGGGGATATTTGAGGCCCCCCCCATGCCTTGGCAGTTTGATAATGGCCAGATTTTCCTTCATGGTGCAAAAACAATGTTTCAGGGAGAAAAAAACAAATTGCCGGTCAAAGGATATATTGTGCCCCACATAGTGGTTCACCCCGGTACAAAGGGTTTCAAAGTCCGCGTCCCGGATGAAATGTTCCGCGTATTGGGCGTTACCCCGGTTTTTACGGATCACCGCGTCGGTCAAACCGTTAACCGCCAGGGCTTCGGGGTTTTTCGTTTCCCCGGGATTCCGGTAGTAGAAACGGGTAAAAATTTCCTCTATGGTGTCTACGTCTTTCCCGTTAAAAAGAGCTTTTATCGCGGTAATTGAAAGGACGCTGGAATTCCTGGATAATCCGTTGGTTTCCACGTCAAAAAATATCACCGGCTTAGTGGATGGGGCGGGGCTTTTTTTATTCATATTCTCTCCGAGGCATTCCCCAAATTTCAGCTTCCGGGAACAGACTTGTCCGCCCTCCGGTTGGTTCCCGGCGGCGCTATTTTTGTCTCAGGCTGTCCTTCGGTATCCCCAGATCCTCCAGAACCGCATAGAGGCGCTTTTCGTTCTCCGGAGCGAGGGGCCCTAGGGGAAGCCGGACCGGACCTCCGGGCAGGCCCGCCCAGGTCATGGCGGCTTTGATGGGAATGGGGTTGGTTTCGATAAAGGCGGTCTTGATCAGGGGCAGCAACCGGTAATGAAGCCTCCGGCCCTCCGCAAAATCACCGGTTTGACAGGCCTTAACCAGCGCCGCGATCCTGCCGGGGATCAGGTTGGAAACCACCGAAATGATCCCGTCCCCTCCCAGGGCCATCAGGGGCAGGGTGAGGGCATCGTCCCCGGAAAGCACCGTAAAGGTCCCTCCCTCAGCCTTCCGCGGGCCCGCCGTATCCCGGATGATGTCCCCCATCTGGGCCAGGTCCCCGGAGGCTTCCTTGACCCCGATGATGCCGGGAATCCGGGAAAGCTCTTTCATCAGGGCCGGCGGAATGTTCCGCCCTGTCCGGGAGGCGATATTGTAGATGATCACCGGAAGTTCCCCGGCAACGGCGACCGCCTCAAAATGGCGAAGGATACCGGAGTCGTTGGGCTTATTGTAATAGGGGGTCACCACCAGGACGGCGTCGGCCCCCAGATCCCTGGCCCGTTTGACGTATTTTACGGCGTATTTGGTGGAATTGGAACCGGCCCCGGCAATGATAGGGATCCGGCCCCGGGCTTCCTCCACGGCGATTTTGAGGAGTTTTTCTTCCTCCTCTTCTTCCAGGGTGGGGGTCTCGCCGGTGGTTCCCAGGGGAAGGAGGCCGTCGATTCCTTCCTGCATCTGAAAACGGACGAGTTCCCTAAATCCGTCGTAATCCACTTCTCCATTTTCAAGCATGGGGGTGATGAGGGCCGTATAGGCCCCGCGAAATACTTTCATATCAGGCTCCATAACAAATTTATCCCCTGGGCGAAGGGGATGCTAAAATATCCTTAAGCACGTCATCCATGGTAAAAACCCCAAGCCGGGGAGAAAGGGTATCTTGCTCCGGCCCGGTATATGACACAAGCCATTCCGCGGCCTGGAGCGCCCCAAGGGCAAACCCTTCCCGGTTTCGGGCGGTATGGGTTATCTCGATGGTATCCGCCGGGGAATCAAAAAAGAGGGAGTGAATCCCCGGCACGGACCCGATCCGGAGGCTGGGAAAGTGCAGTTCCTCAGGGCGGGGGGGACGATTCAGAGTATCCCATACGGCTTGAGTTTTCCGGGTCATCCGGGCTAAAACCTGTTCCACCAGGGTCTTGGCGGTCCCCGAAGGGCTGTCCGCCTTTTTATTATGGTGGGTTTCCAGTCCTCCCACATCGTACTCCTTAAAGGGATCCATGACCGCCGCCGCATAGGCGGCGATGCGGTAAAACAAGTTAACCCCCAGGGAAAAATTGGAGGACCACAGCAGGGAGGCGTGAGAATCGGTTATTATCTTCGTTACCTCCTCAAGCCGGTCGTACCATCCGGTGGTACCCGCCACCACCGGCAGTTTCCGCCGGGAGAGGGTCTTAATATTTTCCACGGTTTTATCCGGCCGGGTAAATTCAATAGCCACATCGGCCTTTGTCAATCCTTCGGCATTTTCCGCCTCCGCCGGATCCGGAAAAACCCGTTCCAGGGGCACCCCCGACCGGGTTTCAACCGGCGCCGCATAGGGATCGATAACCGCCGTAATACGGTGGCCCCGGTTCAGGGCCTCCTGCTCTATCAACCTTCCCATTTTACCGTAACCGATAAGGGCAATATTCATGGTCCTCCCCGGGGCTGTCTGAAATTTTGAAACAGCCCCATGTCAAAACTAACCGGATTTTGAAATAAACCCGCCGGATTCGGTGTTTTTTTCAAAAAAAATCCGGTGCAAAGCCCGCACGACATCCGCCGCCTGGGTATCATTCACAATAAAACTGATATTTACCTTGCTGGCCCCCTGGGAAACCATTTGTACCGGTACCCCCAGATCCGCGCATACCCCAAAGGACTGGGCCAGAATATTCGAAGACCGGCATACGTCCCCGACGATGGTTACAATGGCCTTGCCGGTCTTTATTTCCACCGCGGCAATCTGGGCCAGGTCCTTTTTCAGGAGACCAAGGTCGTAGTCCGCATCCAGGGTGAGGGAAACCGAAACTTCACTGGTAGCCACCATATCAACGGAAATATGGTATTTGGCGAAGGCGGAAAAAACCTCCTCCAGAAATCCGTATTGTCCCAGCATCCGGGAGGAAACAATATCCACCAGGGTTACATTTTTTCGAGAGGTAATGGCCTGGACCGGCCCGGTCTTTTTATCCGGCGCCGCGGCGATCCGGGTCCCCGGCGCTTCGGAATTGTAGGAATTTTTTACCAGTACCGGGGTTCCGGTCTTACTACAGGGCTGCATTGCCCGGGGGTGCAGCACTTGGGCGCCAAAATAGGCCAGCTCCGCCGCCTCGTCGTAAGTGATGGTTACCACCGGAAAGGGCCGCCGGACCAGCCGGGGGTCCGCGGTAAGGATCCCATCCACATCCTTCCAGACCTGGGCTTCCTCGGCGCCGCAGGCCGCCGCGATAGTGGTGGCGGAGAGGTCCGATCCCCCCCGGCCCAGGGTGGTGATATTCCCCGCCCCATCCCGGGCGATAAAACCGGTAATCACCGGAAGGATCCCCCCTTCGACGAGGGGCGCCAGGGCTTGGGGAATCAGGTTCCAGGACTCGGGCAGCAGCTCGGCGGAGGTAAAATTGGAATCCGAAAGAAACCCCGCGTCCCAGGAATCCAGCGCCCGGGCACGGACTCCCCGGGCGTTAAAATAGGCCGCCGCAATCCGTACCGAAAGCCGTTCCCCAAAGGAAACAAGATAATCCTTGGTTCTCCCGGTAAGTTCTTTAATAAGGGATATGCCCACGAGGAGATTCCGCAGCTCCCCCAAAAGAGGGCGGATCTCCTCCACCGCCGGGGCGTCAAGCCCCAGTTCTTTTATGGTTGTGAGGTGGAGTTCCTCAACCTTGTCCAGCGACACTACCGTTTCTTTCAGGGCCCTTTCCGCGGCTTCCAGGAGGTGATCCGTGGTGTCCCCCATGGCGGAGAGTACTAAAACCGGCTTTCGGGATAACCCGGCCTTTACCAGGTCCGACATATGCCGGATCCGTTCCGCGTTTGCCACGGAACTGCCCCCGAATTTCATCACGATCATGAAAAATCCTCCGCCGGATCTAAGGCTGTCCTTCACCTTATCAGGAACCGGGGGGATATTCAATAGCGGCGATCATCCCGGCGGCAGGAGGCTTTCCTTAAACAGGAACGCGGCCCTTATATACCAAGAGGCTGTATAAATATACACCATTGGGGCATACCGTTCTGGAACACGCTTAAAACTCAGGATTTCAGGCATATTATTCTGAATTTAACGGGAAAAACAGGCTTTTAACCCTCTTTTTATGGGAAAAACAAGAATGAACCGGGTTTTAGTATGAGAGTCTTTTTATAATTTTATCTGATTTTTTTTTATTTTTTA
>JAITBE010000066.1 GCA_031283755.1 Spirochaetaceae bacterium | reverse complement strand
GTCAAGTCCACCACGGAAACCGTGGGGCTGGGAACCCGGAAGGACATACCGGTAAGTTTGCCCTTGGTTTCGGGAAGGACTTCACCGACTGCTTTGGCGGCACCGGTGGTGGAGGGAATGATATTTATCGCCGCGGCCCGGCCGCCCCTCCAGTCCTTTTTGGAGACCCCGTCCACGGTTTTCTGGGTAGCCGTATAGGAATGGATCGTGGTCATCAGGCCCTTTTCAATACCGATCCCTTCTTTCTGAATAACATATACCACCGGAGCCAGACAATTGGTGGTACAGCTGGCATTGGATACCACATGATCCTGGGCGGGATCGTATTTATCCTGGTTCACCCCTATTACAAAGGTGGGAATCTTCTTCTCTTTACCCTTGGCAGGAGCGGAGATAATCACCTTTTTAGCCCCCGCTTCCAGGTGTCCGAAGGCCTTGTCATCGGCAAAAAGACCGGTGGATTCGATCACATATTCGACCCCCAGCTTGCTCCAGGGCAGATTTTTCAGCTCCCTTTCGGCCATAACACACCGGATCGAATGGCCGTTTACCACCAAAATATCGTCTTCAGCCTGGGAAGGATCACTCTTTTTAGTAGAAATATCCGCCTTCATCCGGCCCTGGGTAGAGTCATATTTAAGCTGGTAGGCAAAATATCTCGCATCGGTGGAAATGTCGGTTACCGCCACCACATCAATTTCTTTGCCCAAGAGTCCCTGGTCTACAATAGACTGAAACACAAGGCGGCCGATACGACCAAAACCGTTAATCGCTATTTTCATACAAACCCCCAAAAATGATTATTTCCACCTGTTTCAGAAATTTTTTTAAAAACAGGCTTAAGAAAAAGCGGTTCAAAGCCCGTTTTTCCGTTAAATCCAGGTTACTGTTTCAATATCTGACATTTTAAAACAACCTTATTTTATATTTAACATAAAAAAAAATAGAAAAATAGTCAATGCGATTAGAAGGGAATACGGGAATCCCCGCAAAGGATTAAAATTTTTTACCTAAATTATCTCAAAATTTTAGTCTTTAGAATATCTTCCCTGTAGTTAGTGGAAAAATCAATAGAACCCCCCGATTTTTTGACTGATTTTTCAAGAGTTGTCCAATCCAACCGGATTTCGGGCAGCTCTCTTTACATGAGGGAAAGAAATTTTCTCCGGGATTCAACCAGGGATTGCAGTTCCGAAAACATGGCCTTATCCACCTCGCGGGCGATGGGAAAAATATAACGGACCGTTTCTTCGGTATAACGATGGATAAATTCCCGGTTTATTACAAAACCCAGGGATATCATATTGGAGATACGGTCGGCCACTTTTAAGATCTTGGCGGGGAGGGAACCGCTTTTATAGATCCGGGTAAGAAATTCCCCCTTGGTTTCTTCGGGAAACCGGGTAACTTCCAAAACCAGATCATAGACCGCGGGACTTTCAAAATCAATGGATAACAGCAGATTGTGGTTAAAATCAGGAACATCTTCCAGCAAATCATGGACCACCGAAGCCTTGAGCAATATGGAATCAATATAGCCGTAATCGATCAGCGTCGCCATGGTGTCAATCTGATGGCGGAACATATTCCCCCCACCCTCCCGGACTTTACCGATAAGGGCGGTAGCAAGCTGCATATAGGGGGCGAGAAAAGTCCCTTTTAGCCGGAGCATCTCTTCGGTGGTCATCCCGGATCCCTACTCCATATCCCGAATATAGGATACAAGTTTTTCAGTACGCTTCACCGCCTCGTCGAGTTTTATCCGTTCCCCGTTCACCAATTCCGGGGGAGCGTTTTTTATGAATTTATCATTGGTCAGTTTTGTTTTAAGGGAAGAGATAAAAAACCGATCCTTTTCTAGTTCCTTGGTGAATTTTTGTTTGAGAAAGGCGGTATCCACCGCTTCGGAAATAAATACAAAGGCCTCAAACCCCGAACCGACAAGGCCTATGGACGTTTTGGGCCTGGCCAAGCCCTCCGTTTTGTCAGGATCGGCAATTTCCAGCGTTCCAATACCCGCAAGAAGTTTTAAAAGGCCGGCGTTTTCCCCAAGAAAACCCCTATACTCCTCAGCGGGACGTACCAGGAGGCGTACTTTTTTATCCGGCGGGACCGTACATTCGCTCCGCAGGGTCCGTACCGACCGGACCAGTCCCTGAAGGAAGGCGAATTGATCCTCACTCCGGGGGGCCGCCCGTTTTTCGTCATACCGGGGATAGGGGGCGAGCATTAAAAGTCCCTGGGCAGTGGGGAGTTTCTGGTATATTTCTTCGGTAACAAAAGGCAGCAACGGATGGAGGAGCGCTAAGGATTCGGCCAGGACCGAAAGGAGTACCGTCGTTGCCCGGTCTTTTTCGGCGTCATCCCCCACTTTTACGGAAAGTTTGGTAGCTTCCACATACCAGTCGCAAAAATCATTCCAGAAGTATTCATAGACGGTTTGGGCGGCGTCGTTATACCGGTATGAAAGAAACGCCTCCTCCATGAGCCGGGCCGCGTTGTTGAGCCGGGATTGAATCCAGACATCCACCGGAAGCAGGGAAGGCTCCCGGATCAAATTCCGGCCTTCCAGGTTCATCAGGATATAACGGCTGGCATTCCATATTTTATTGGCGAATTTGGAACCCATCTTAAAGGATTCCTTATCCATAAGGATATCCTGCCCCTGGGCGCACATAAAGGCCAGGGTAAATTTGAGGGCGTCGGCGCCGAATTCGTCCACCAGTTCCAGAGGATCAATACCGTTTCCCAAAGTTTTACTCATCTTCCGGCCCTGTTTATCCCGGAGGAGCCCGGTGATATAGATGTCCCGGAAGGGGACCTTTCCGGTAAACTCCAAGCCCGCCATAATCATCCGGGAAACCCAAAAGAAAATAATATCATACCCGGTCACCAAGGCGGTGGTGGGGTAAAAGGCCTTCAAATCTCCGGTTTCTTCGGGCCAGCCCAGGGTGCTGAAGGGCCAGAGCCAACTGGAAAACCAGGTGTCCAGCACATCCGAGTCTTGTTCAAGTTCCGTTGACCCGCAGTGCGGACAAACCGAAATATCCTCCCGGGAAATCGTAGTCTTGCCGCAGGAAGGGCAATTCCACGCCGGAATCCGGTGCCCCCACCAAAGCTGACGGCTTACACACCAATCCCGGATATTACGGAG
>JAITBE010000027.1 GCA_031283755.1 Spirochaetaceae bacterium | reverse complement strand
CTCCCTTCTAACTCCTCCACCCTCACCGTATGTCGTAGACGCTCCGCAGTTTAATTCCCCGGGGGGTCCCGCTGATGATCGTTACCGCCTTTTCCCCGGCGTTCATATCAAAGTAGTTGTCGGAAAGGACCAGATCTTCGGTTTCGTTGAGGATCTCCACGCTTTTGGCATAGGTTTCCGCCGTAACGATAATCCGGTCCCCCTCCAGCCGGTAACCCAGCCGGGGGTCCTGGTAATGGAAATGTTTGGGCAGGGAAAAGATCACGGTCCCTTCGGAGATGACCGTATCGCCGTCGTACAGGTGAAAGCTGAGGTATTCGTCGTAAAGGGCAAGTTCGGGAACCTCCACCTTGTCCAGCCAGACCGAAGAGAGGGGGCCCACAGTTACCGGTACGGTCCCTTTCTTTAGGACCTTCGCTGTTTTGTCCCGGATTTCCCAGGCCGCCCGGAGGTTTTTTTCCTCCCTGGTCTCGTTGGCCGCCGAGAGCCGGAAACTCTTTTCGATATCCTTCCGCTGGGTGTTTACGTTGGTGTCCTGGGTGAGGATTCCCTCTTCCTGGCAGGAGATCATCACGGGCTGAAAAAAGCGCCGGGCAAAGTAGTGCAGGGGTTTCCAGCGGAAATAATAGTCCAGGGAGGCCCAGGAGGCCACGGGCCAGCAGTCGTTGAGCTGCCAGTAGATCGCCCCCATACACCGGCCCCGGTTCCGCCGGAAATGTTCCACCCCGTATTTGATCGCCTCCGCCTGCAGGAGCTGGGTGGCGTAGATCAGGGTCTCAAAATCGGTGGGGTACAGAAAGGTCTGGTAGAGGTAGTTCATGATCTTCCCGTTGGCGGCGTTGTTCCGCTGGTGCTTCTCCATAATATACGAAAAGATGTTCCGGTCTGCGGGCAGGGTGTAGGTTTCCACGGTCTTGGGAAAGGGGAAGGACTGGAAGCCGAATTCCGAGGCGTACCGGAAAAAATAGTTCCGGTAATCCGAAAAGGGTTTGTTTCCGTGCCAGACCTCCCAGTAATGGACATCCCCCCGGTTGGGATCGTTGGGCGCGTCAAAACTGCCCCCCGAGGAGGGACTTGCCGGCCAGTAGAAGGTTACCGGATCATGCTCCTTAAGCACCTGGGGAAAGATGTATTCGTACATCTTGATATAGTCCGCCTTTTGCCTGGGGGCGCTTACCCACATGCCCTGGTCCACGAACATCTCCATTTCGTTGTTCCCGCACCACAGCCCCAGGGAGGGATGATGGCGGATCCGCTTGACGTTATCCGCCAGTTCCGCCCGGATGTTTTGGTCAAAGTCATCGGTGAGGTCGTAAACCGCGCAGGCAAACATAAAGTCCTGCCAGACCACCAGCCCCAGTTCGTCGCAGATGTCAAAGAAGTAATCCGCCGGGTAATAACCGCCCCCCCATACCCGGATCGCGTTAAAGTTGGCGGCCGCGCACTGGTCCAGCAGCTTCCGGGTCCGTTCCGGCGTGATCCGGCTGTAGATATTGTCCTCGGGGATATAGTCCGCCCCCATGGCGAAGAACTGAACCCCGTTCACCTCGTGGGCAAAACTCTCCCCGTATTGGTCCTTTTCGATGTGCATGGTCATGGTCCGCAGCCCAATCCGGCGCTCCCAGGTGTCCAGCACCGTCCCCCCCTTGCGGAGGGTTATCTTCACCCGGTACAGGGGCTGGGCTCCGATACCCCGGGGCCACCACAATTCAGGGTTGGTTATGGTGATGGCCTTGGGGGAATTGGGATATACCGCGGTTTCTCCCCGGGGATTGGTGACGGCCGCCTCGTAACTCAAACCCGCCCCAATTTCCTCGCTGTTGAGAAGCCCTGGGCCGGTGAACGGCTCTACGGCGCCGGCCTTGACCCCTTCTATCCCCACCGCAATATCCAGATCCACCCTGTCTTTCCCATGCGCCTGCCGGATAAACACATTGTCCAGCCGGGCCGTATCTATCCCCAGGAGGCGGATGTCCCGCCAGATCCCCGCGTCGGGCAGCCGGGGACCCCAGTCCCAGCCGAACATACAGTGGGCCTTGCGGAGGAGGGGGAAGCCGTCCATACAATCCGAGGAACCGTCGGTCCGCCTTTTTTGATAGGCCTCCCGGATAAATTGGGCGGGGGAATGAAACACGATCCGCAGGCTGTTTTCCCCCGGTTTCAACCGGTCCTTGACCTCGTATTCCCAGGTCCGGTGCATGTTATCCGCCTTTCCCAGGAAGTCCCCGTTCAGGTACAGGTCCGCCAGGGTGTCCAGGCCCTCACAGCGAAGCACCGCCCGGGAGCTTCCCAGGAGTTCCGGGGATGGGGTAAAGGCGTTCACATACTCAAAATCGTTTTCCATGAGCGCCAGGGCCCGGTCTTCATTGTCCCGCCAGTAGGGATCATCCATTTTTTTATTGACGAGCAGATCGTTATACACCGACCCCGGCACCCGGGCGGGGAGATAATCGGTTTCCGTCATTTTCTTCATCTTCCAGTTATCATGCAAGTTCTGTATGATCATTATTTTCTCCTCAAAGACGCCCTGGCAGCCTGCGGCGCTTTAGCGGGGCTGCTAGGGCTTTGGTTTGATATTCAGGTTCACCCCAAGGGTGTCTTCACTGTCCACAATGGTCCAACTGCTCCCCGGGTAATAGCCGACGGTACGCATCTGGAAACCCATTTCCTCCAGTTCCCCGATGACGGCGTCCCGCCGCTCCCCCACGCAGAACCCCAGGTGGTGCACCCCGTTGCCGTGTTTGTCCAGGAATTCCTTAAAGGTGCTTTCCCCTTCCCCGGCTTCGTGGAGTTCAATCACAAAACCCCGCTCCTTTACCTCGATGACCGCGAATTTGAGGCCGTAAAAAGCCTCCCTGCCCCGGTAGGTCAGATCGGGGTTGCGGGCGGGTTTATCGATACGGATCTCCGGCGCCGGAACGTTAAACAGTTCCGCCCAGGCTTTGGCGGCCTTTTCAATATCCTGTACCACCAGGGCCACCTGGATAAATCCCTTCAGATCGACGGCGTTTTTCATCACCTTCTCCTTATAGCGGGGATCGGAAGCCCCATGCCCCCGTTCTCTTCCGCGCGGTTATGGTCAAACCAGTTCAGAGTATAGATGAAGGGGGCCCCTATTTCAACAAGGGGCATGAAAATTCCCCCCATTATTCATTTTTCCCTTTGCATTTTTCAGCATCCGTGGTATACTGACTCCAGGTTTTTTTTGCGGATCCGCCGGTACGGACGGATCCTAAGGAGCTTACGGTGAATATTCGTATTACCCCCCCCTTGTGGTTTAGGCAATAGACGCTTTTTAGCCCTTATCCTGATCATCCTCTGCTTCCTGGCCGCGGCCTGCGAAAACATC
>JAITBE010000284.1 GCA_031283755.1 Spirochaetaceae bacterium | reverse complement strand
CTCTCGATAAATTTACCGCCGGTACTTGAGCTTTAGCTGGCTAAACCCGGGCGGGGCGGGGAATTCCCCCCGGCTCACTAACCCGTCGAGTCCGCCTCCGCAGCCCCGAAAGGGTCTGCTCCGGCGGGGAATTCCGGAGACGTGAGCCGGGGGGAATTCCCCGCCCCGCCCGGCTATGTCCGAATGAAAAGCGCAAGTGCCGGGCGGCAGGCGCGGGGGAATGTGAATTTCGGGTTCCAGGTGTTCCGCCGGTTCCGTGAGCCGAGAGGGGAATTTCGGAGACGTGAGCCGGGGGGAATTCCCTGCCCCACCCGGCTGTATTCGAATGAAAGGTTCGAGTGCCGGACGGCAGGCGCGGGGGATTTGTTACCCGCAGATGAAGGAGTGGGGGTAGCGGAAAACCCGCCTAAGCCCGCTTGCGGGCGGCGCGGGGTTGAAGCGAGGGGGAGCAGCGTCAAAAACGGCTTGTCATGGGCAAAATTGATGCATCCTATGACATCAATGGCGCTCCCCCTTCTAACTTTGTTGACAGTGTGGGCCGTCCCTCGTTGCGGCCCCTCGCCACTCACCCCCATATTCTGTATAATATCCTCTAGATTCGGGGCTGCTCCAAAACCAACCGGGTGTTTGACCAAGCGCCCGTTCAGGAGGACTTTTTGATGGCCGAAGAACAAACCGAATACCAGGGAAAAGCAACGATGGAGAAGATCACCTCCCTTGCCAAGCGGCGGGGTTTTGTGTTTCAATCCTCCGAAATTTACGGGGGGCAGAACGGCGCGTGGGATTACGGCCCCCTGGGTATAGAACTGAAGAACCGGATTGCCCGGAATTGGTGGAAGGAGATGACCCAGCTTCACGATGATATCGTGGGCCTGGATGCGGCCATTTTGATGCACCCCCGGGTGTGGGAAGCCTCGGGGCATGTGGAAAACTTTACCGATCCCCTGGTGGACTGTAAAAAATGTAAAAGCCGGTTTCGGGCGGACCAGATCCCCCCGGAGAGTCTGGCGGCAAAAAAGTGCCCCGAATGCGGGGGGGAATTAACCGATACCCGGAAATTCAACCTTATGTTCAAAACCCACATCGGCGCGGTGGAGGAAGACGCCGGTATCATCTACCTTCGCCCGGAAACCGCCCAGGGGATATACGTCAATTACAAAAATATCATCCAAAGCAACCGCATGAAGATCCCCTTTGGGATCGCCCAGATCGGCAAGGCCTTTCGGAACGAGATTGTAACCAAAAACTTTATCTTTAGGACCTGCGAATTTGAGCAGATGGAGATGCAGTATTTTGTCAAACCCGGTACCGATGTGGAGTGGTTTACCGAGTGGAAAAAACAGCGCTGGGCTTACTATGAAAAACTCGGGGTTAAGATGGATCAGCTCCGCTGGCACCAGCACGGCCCGGACGAGCTGGCCCATTACGCCAAGGACGCCTATGACATTGAGTACCTCTTCCCCATGGGCTGGAAGGAACTGGAGGGGGTCCACAACCGGTCCAACTACGACCTCTCCCGGCACGCGGAATTTTCCGGGAAGGACCTCCAGTACATCGACCAGGAAAACAGCAACGAACGGTACATTCCTTTTATCATCGAAACCTCCGCGGGGCTCACCAGGACCCTCCTCATGCTCCTCTGTGACGCCTATGACGAGGAAAAGGTGGCCGACAAGGGCAACGACGACGACTGGCGGACGGTACTGCGTTTCCACCCCGTCATAGCGCCGATTACCGCGGCGGTTCTGCCCCTGATGAAGAAGGACGGCCTTGCCGAGCTTGCCCAGGATATCCGGAACGAACTTAAAGAGGATTTTGCCACCGACTACGACCAGGGAGGGGCCATAGGCCGCCGTTACCGCCGTCAGGACGAGGCGGGAACCCCCTTCTGTATTACCGTGGACTATGAATCCAAGGACAACAACACCGTCACCCTCCGCTTCCGGGATTCCATGGAACAGGTCAGGGTCCACCGGGCGGAACTGGCCTCACGGCTGCGTACCGAGATAAAGACCTATAAACGGACCAAATAGGCAGCCGCCCGGCTGTAAGAAATGAAGGCTCCGGAGCTTGCTCCAGAGCCTTCATCAAATTCTCAGCGGAGGGGCGTATAGCTACGGGCGGCGTCCCACATACCCTGCCGGGTTTCACCCCGGATGCTGGGGATATCCAGCACCATGCCGGGACGAATCAGGTCGGGGTTATTGGGCTCGGGCAGCTTGGTCCGGTTCGCATCGTAGAGCAGCCGCCACTTGGTGGGATCCCCGTAGGCCCAGGGCCGGCCCGCGATATTCCACAAACAGTCCTTGGAGACGGCCCAGGGCCTGACCGTATATTGGGAAGGCAGGGCCGTAATATCCGGGACCGGGGCCTTCGGCGGGGGAGCCGCGGGCGGTGGAGGCGGGGGTGGAGGAGCCGCAATCTTGGGCGGAGGCGGCGCCGCCTCTTTGGGAGGAACATCGGTCACATTGGCCAGGGCGTTAATAACCTGACGGGCCGCTTCTATGGCCTCGTCCCACTCCTCGTCGTTCCTGAAAGAAAGGGCCGCGTTATAGAAATTTTCAGCCCTGCCGAATTCGGCGGGGTACCGGGCAGCGGCCCCCACGGATCGGGCCCAGGTAAAACGGTTCCAGGCGGCGGTGATGGCGTTTTCGGTTTCCCGTATCTTCAACTGGAGGGCTATATATTCGTCAGATAACTGGGCATACCGGAGGGCTTCGGAGGCATATTGGGTGGAGGCGTCATAATCGCCGTACTCAAAGGAGTCCTGGGCCAAGGCGGTGAGCCGTTTGCTTTCAAGAAAATACTGGTTATTCCGGATATTACCGGGCAGGGTTGAAACCGCATCCGGAGAAGCCGAAGCGGCAAGTACCGCTATGGGGACAAACGCCGGCAATTCCGGCAGATTTATCAGGGCCGCCCCCCCCTGGGCGCCCCATATCATCAAGGCTATTAAACAAGGTATTCCTCGGTTCATAGGGTATCTCCTTCCAAAATAATCTCGGCATCCCGTGCTTTTTCATCGCTTCTGGTTATTTTTTCCTCCGCTGCCCGGATGGCTTCTTCGGCCAGGCGGCGTTTTTCCTGAGCGGCATCCCGAACCACCACAAACTGGGATTTCGCCCGGATATAAACGGACACCGCATCGGAAAACCGCCGGCCGGAGAATAGGGCATCCCCCTGTTTGAGGGTTTCGGCGGCGGCGTCATAGTCCCTCTTCAGGGCCACATGGGCCTTAAGGTTGTAGGCGGCCTGCTGCACCTCGGCCGCGGCGGTTCCGTGGTCGGAAGCAAAGGTTTCCCACCCCGTGTCCAGGATCATGGCATACCAGAGCGCCGCCTGTTCCGCCTTATCCTGGGCATCTTTTATAAGACCCGCGTCGTAATTAGAGATGGCATCCAGGCCCACCGTATCGGCAAATTCAAAATTGCCCGGGTCATATTTTATAAAACCATGCTCCACTATCTGCTGCCGGGTGGCATAAGCCTCCAGGCCGGTTTTCAGGGCCTTATACATATCTACGGCGGTAAAAGCCGAAGCCGCCGCCGGATAATAATCGCCGTTATTGTACTGGGACGCGGCTCTGTTCGCCATAGCATCCGCTGAAAAGAGGCGGTCCGGGGAAATAAGCTCGGCGCCGGCATCTATAGCGTCCTGCCGGGCCTTCTGAATCTCCCGTGCCCGATCCGCGGCATAGAGGGGCAGAGACCTTCGGGTAAGGTCGTCATAGGTGTCGGCGACAGCCTTGTAGGCCTCGGCGGCGGCCCGGAACTCCCCGAGGGTAGCCGGCGCCGGCTCTCCCAGGGCATGGTACTGTTTTTCCACCCCTTCCCAATCTTCGGGAAAATACCGGGAGCTTTCCGTATCCACAGCCAAGGTCCTGGATGCCTCAAGCCGGGCCTTTGCCGCGGCCAGAGCGTCTATGGACGCCTGATCCGGCGGCCCCTTCTCGGGATCCGGGGAAGGAGCAGGAGGAGGAGAAGCCTCAGGAAGGGAAGGCGCCGCCTCCGGGACCGGGGTTGATTTACAGGAAACAAGGGAGAAAACCACCAGGATTCCTGCTAAAACGACCAGTTTATATCCATTTTTCATAGTTTTTATACCTCCTCAGGAATAAAAATATTCCCTCAGCTTCAACTTTTGAGAAATTACAGTTTAAGAACCAATATCAACCAGGAAATCGAATTCACCATAAAATCATCTCTAATATAGTATAATCCCCCTTCTACTAATGGGCAAGGCAAAAACATCTCTTCTTTTTCTAAAGCTCTTCCCAAAACCAACCGAGTTTTGAAAGGAACTTAAACGGTTTTAAAGAAAAAACAGGGGCTTAAACAAGGCTTAAACGCCTTCCAAGACAGCTCCCAAAACAACCGGGCTGCAGGCCCGGTCATTTATACCGGAAAGGCCCTTGTTTAAGGGCTCTCCGGGTTTGAGGTAACCATGGCGGATATCACCTATGATATTATAAAAAACTACGGCATCCTTTCCGAAGAAAAGGGAGGATGGAAAAAAGAACTGAACCTGGTATCCTGGAACGGCCGGACCCCTAAATTCGACCTGCGGGACTGGGCTCCGGGACATGAAAAAATGGGTAAGGGCATCACCCTTACCCGGGAAGAAGCGCTAAAGCTGGCGGAGTATCTATCCGCCGCCCTGGAAGACGGAACGGCGAGGGAGTAGAGGAAATTTTCGTCTCCCGGATGCCGCTATGGGCTAAAACGCCGGATGCCAGAAAGAAAAATACCGCTGACCGCCGATATTTCCGCCGGCGCCCCGGCCCTGCAGGAAGCTGATGGCCTGCTGGGTCATCCGATCACAGCGCTCATTGTATTCATTCCCCGCGTGTCCCTTAACCCATTGCCAGTCAATCGGGAAATTTAACGCCATTTCGTCCAGCTGCTCCCATAGGTCCCGGTTCCGGACCGGTTTCCGGTCGCTGGTACGCCAGCCGTTCCGCTTCCAGGATTTTATCCAAAGGATCATCCCCTTTTGAACATATTGGGAATCGGTGAATACCGTTACCGCCTCGGCGGGGAGTTCCAGCTTCGCGAACGCTTCCAGGGCGGCTATCACGGCGGTTAACTCCATGCGGTTATTGGTGGTGTTAAGTTCTCCCCCGTAATTTTCAGCGATAGTCTCGTCTTCCCCCCTTCCGGCGCTCCAGGGGGGCCTTATCGGAAGGCCGCCCCCGGCGCCGGTATCCGGCGAAGTATCCCGAATAATGATATAAGCCCAACCGCCCGGGCCGGGATTTCCCGAACAGCCCCCATCGGTATAAATTTTTATGCCCATCACGCTTCCTTAAAAAAAATAATAAGGGAGCCTCTGAAGTTTTCAGAGGTTTTTACCTTATGGAGAAAATCGCTTTACCGTAATTGTTTATATTACAATAAATCAGCGAGCTCCATCAAAAAACCGCCGGAATCCACGGGATCTTCGGCGGTCCCTCAGGTTGGGATTAATATTTTTGTACCGGCTCCCATTTCCCCGAAGCGGCGGAGGCGAAAAGGGCATCCAAAACAGCCATATTGGCTATCGCGTCGGATATGGGGATCGGAGCCTCGGTTTTATTGATGATGGCTTCCGCAAAGGCGTCAAATTCCAGAAGGTACTGATCGGCTATTTCGGTCTCCACCAGCCGTTTTCCGACGCCGGTTGAAACCGACAACTGGCCGGGGCAATCCCCGTACATATTGAAGGGCAGTTCCACCGTAAGACAGCCGCCGGTTCCCAGGGCAATAACCTTTTGCCAGGGGAAAGTCTGGGTTCCCACGGTGAAGGAAGAAGTCCGCCCATCCCCAAAGTCAAGGAGGGCGCTTGCCAGGACATCCACCTGAGAAGCGGGATCCCGGAGGAGCTTACAGATTACTCCCAGGGGTTCCGCCCCCTGGATGAACCGGGCGGTTGAAACCGTATAACAGCCGATATCCAGTATGCCGCCGCCGCCATAGGCGGCGATATTACGGATATTGGCGGGGTTGGTATTATTATAGGTAAAAATCCCCTGGGTCGTCATGATTTTTCCCAATTCCCCGGACTTAATGATTTCGGCCGCCCGGATCCACTGGGGGTGGAAGCGGTACATAAAGGCCTCCATCAGGAGGATCCCCTTCTTTTGACAATACTCCGCCGCCTCCGCCGCGTCCCGGGCGTTGAGCCCCAGGGGTTTTTCACAGAGGATGGGCTTCCCCGCGTCGGCGGCTTTTTTGATGTATTCCCCGTGGAGGTGATTCGGCAGGGGGCAATAGATAAAATCCACCCGGGGATCCGCCAGTAATTTATCATAGGAGTCATAGGCCTCGGTAAAATTCAAAAATTCGGCGTATTTTCCGGCTTTCCCGGCATCCCGGGAAGCGACTGCATAGGGTTCGACCAACAAAGACGATTTAAGGGGAATCCCAACCCGTAACGCATAATGGGTTGAACAACCAAGTACCCCCATCCGTAATCTTTCCATATCCGCTCTCCTTAAATATCAGAATAAGCCCGGTCCATCTATGGGTATAATGCTGATAATTCTCGATAAAGTCAAATCCATTGCGGGGCGGAAAGCCCGCCAAATGAGCCGGAATTTAAAAAAAGCTTCCCGCAGACCCCATATTGTGATTTTTTGGTATTGCCCCAAAGGCTATAATTTAGTATTTTATAGGAAAGTCCTCACCCATGTATGAGGCAAAATCCATTTCATATTATACCGGTTCTATCGCATACAGGCGCGAAGCCCTGTGGCTATTCAAAAAGCCCGGTAATAAAAGAGGAGAAAAAGAATCATGGCTAAGCAATTGTTGTTCAACGAAGAAGCCCGCCGCAAATTACTTGCGGGGGTGGAGCAGATTTCCAAGGCCGTTAAGGTAACCTTGGGGCCCAAAGGGCGAAACGTCCTCTTGGATAAGAAATTTGGAGCCCCTACCGTGACCAAAGACGGCGTATCCGTCGCAAAAGAAATTGAACTGGCTGACCCCTACGAAAACATGGGGGCTCAACTCCTTAAAGAAGTGGCCACAAAAACCAATGACGTAGCCGGGGACGGGACCACCACCGCCACGGTTTTGGCCTATTCCCTGGTTAAGGAAGGGCTTAAGTCGGTAGCCGCCGGGATAACCCCCATTGAGTTGAAACGGGGTATCGACAAGGCGGTGGAGATCGCCGTAGAAGAGATCAAAAAGAATTCAAAGGAGATCAAGGACAAGGAAGAGATATCCCATGTGGCCTCGGTTTCCGCTAACAATGACAGTGAAATCGGTAATACTATTGCCGATGCCATGGAAAAGGTGGGGAAAGACGGGGTTATCACCGTGGAAGAGTCCAAGACCATGGATACCACCATCGAATTTGTGGAAGGGATGCAGTTTGACCGGGGGTATATCTCCGCCTACTTTGTTACCGACCGGGATACCATGACCAGTGTCTACGAGGATGTTTATATCCTGATCCACGACAAAAAAATCTCTTCCATGAAGGATATGCTGCCCCTCCTGGAAAAAGTCGCCCAAAGCGGCAAGCCCCTGCTCATCATCGCCGAAGATGTGGACGGGGAGGCCCTCTCCACCCTGGTGGTGAACAGCCTCCGGGGCACCCTCCGTACCTGCGCGGTCAAGGCTCCGGGTTTTGGGGATCGCCGCAAGGCCATGCTGGAGGATATCGC
>JAITBE010000251.1 GCA_031283755.1 Spirochaetaceae bacterium | reverse complement strand
AAAATGCCGGGCTGCGGGGTTGTATTCTATTGGTACATTGTGATACAAAATATCATGCAAATTACCAAAAATAGAGTAGTCAGTATCGATTATACCCTCATGGACGCGCAAAATCAGTTTGTCGATTCATCTTCGGACCTTGAACCGATGGTTTATCTCCATGGGCACGAGAATATTCTTCCCAGCCTGGAGAAAGTCCTGGAAGGAAAAACCGAAGGGGATACGTTTACCGTAACCATAAAAGCCGCCGACGCCTATGGGGAACGGGATAAAAAATTGATCATCCAGGTCCCCCTGAAAAATTTTGACGGGGCCGGAACCGTAAAGGAGGGGATGCAGTTTGAGGCCGATACCCCCGACGGTTCCCGGCTGGTGACGGTTACCCAGGTTGAGGGCAGTACGGTAACGGTGGACGCCAATCATCCCCTGGCGGGAATGGATCTGACCTTTGACATTACGGTGATTGCTGTCCGGGACGCCAGCCCCGAGGAGATATCCCACGGACATCCCCACCATGACCACGGACACAACCATCATAATTGCGACGGGTGCGGCGGCTGCGATTAACAATGACCGCCCGGAAGCCGTTTTTTTGGGGCGTCTCTGTTAAGGTTGTTGATGTTATTATCATCGTCTTTGCCCTGACGGTTTCTGTTTTTTCCGCTGTTTTGGTGTATGCCGGGCCGGTCCGGCAAAAAGAAATTGTTATCCAGGGCGCCGGCGGAAGCTGGGTATTCCCCCCGGATGCGGAAGAAATTGTCTCCGTAGCGGGCCCCCTGGGGACCACGGCAATAGAGCTTCGGGGCGGCCGGGCCCGGGTCCTCTCTTCCCCCTGTACCAACCAGCTCTGTGTCGCGGCGGGAACCATCCACGGCCATGGTCAATGGATAGCGTGCCTGCCGAATAAGGTCCTGGTCCGGGTGGAAGCCCAAGATGACGGCGAAAAACTTGACGGTACGGCCTGGTAAGCCCGGCGGTTTCAGTTGGTCCGGCAATCCTCTTGTCCGGGTTTCCACGACGGCCCTGCTGGGGGCCTGTTGCTTTTTTTTATCTACCCTGGAGTACCTGATCCCCAAACCCTTTCCCTTTATGCGGATCGGGCTGGCCAATATGCCCTTGATAGCGGCTTTGGATATCCTTTCCGTTAAAAATTTCGTCCTCCTGGTTTTTATTAAAATCCTGGGCCAGGGCCTTATCACCGGGTCCCTTTTTTCTTATGTTTCTTTGTTCTCCCTGGCGGGGACCCTTGCTTCCGGAACCGTGATGTACCTGCTGCGCCGCTGCCTTGGAGCGGGGCGTATCGGTTTTATCGGGGTCAGTACCGCCGGCGCCCTCCTCTCCAACGGCGTCCAACTGGTCCTGGCCAGAATTTTTATCTTTGGGGAAGGGATCCGATTTATCGTTCCCCCTTTTCTTGGGCTGGGGGTCCTTACGGGCGTTGTTCTGGGGCTTTTCTGCGAAATTTTCACCGCCCGGTCAGTATGGTACCGGAACTGCCGCGGGCTTTCCCTTGGGGAGGGGGCCAATACGCTCCCCCGTCCGCCGGATCTGCCAGGCCGGGCAGCGCCCTTCCGTGAAAATTCCGGCGGGAAAACAGGGATAGCCCTCCCGGCAGGGGACCTCCTCTTTGCGGGGTTCCTTATGATGATAGGTTTTCTTTTTAACCCGTCCACTAGTATCCGGGGAATACAGTTTTTGTTTTTCGGCGTCTATGCCCGGTTAACCGGAAAAAAAATCACCCCCCTTTTCACTCTTTTTATCATGGCGGCCATTGTTTTTTGCAATCTGCTGGTCCCCTACGGCAGGGTTTTAGCGGAAATCGGCCCCTTGCGCCTTACCCAGGGCAGCCTCCTTTCGGGACTGCATAAGGCAATTACCCTGGAAGGGCTTTTTTTCCTATCCAAAGCGGCGGTAGGATCGGGCCTGCGTTTTCCCGGCCGGTTTGGGTTTTTTATCGGTGAATCCTTCCGGCTTTTTGAACGGCTCATCGAACAAAAGGGCCGTATCACCCGGAAGCATTTTATCGAAGGTATTGATATGCTGATGGTGGAATTAAGCGGGGAAGAAGAAGCCCCCGGGGGGGGCGCCGGGAACCTGACGAAGGCGGCAGCCGGGGAACCGAAACGGTCCTTGCCGGGGATACTGCTTTTGGCCGGTGCGGTATTATTCACCCTGGCCTTAACCCTGCTAGGGTTGACCGGCTCCGGGCCGGCCTGGTACTCGTTAAAGCCGTAATGGCCGGAACGTGGGGAGGCCGGTTTTTCCGCGCTTGTCCAAAACCGGCTCAGGTACTTGGCCGCCGGACCCGATCAAGCCCCTGGGACGCCTCCGGATAATTGGGGTTAAGCCGCAGGGCTTGTTCATAGGCCTGCATCGCCGGGATATAATCACCCGATGCTTCCCGAACCGACCCAAGGCGGTACCACCAGAGGGACATACTGGGGGCCAGTTGCAGGGCGGTGGTATAGGCGATATCGGCATGGCGGAATTTTCTCTGGAGCCGGAATATCTCTCCGATAAAAAAATAGGCCATGGGGGTCTGTTCCCCGTTGGGAAGGGAATTCACATACCGCTGCATAAAGCTGAGGGACCGGGGGTAATCGTCGAGATAAAAATAGGCCTCGCCCATGGTTTCTATGATACGATAATCGTTGGCATTGATCTGAAGCGCCCGTTCACCCCAACTGATAACTTCGGCAAATTTCCGCTGACGCCGTAAAGTCCAGGTAAGGGCCGCATACGTATCCATGGCCGCCGCATTCCGGGAGATTTCATCCATACATATCCGTACCGCTTCGGCATAATACCGCTCCGATTCTTCCATACGGCCCACTGCCTCCAAGTCCCGGCCGGCACGGTAAATTTGCAGAACGCTTTGAGCCGGCCCGCCGGGATCTGTCTGGGGAAATACGGAAAAACAGATAGAAATGAAAATAATCGCAAACCAGTAATATCGCATATAATAACTATGTAACGGAAAAGATTTTTTTTCAATTGGTCAAACCGGAATTAATGAGCCGGCGGTCATTTTGGACCCGCTGTCCCGTTGGGTAAAAAAAGAGGCCGTTCCGGTCAAAACCGGAACGGCGCCTTCCCGGTACGGCTCTGTAGTAATTTTCGGCGGCGGAACCGTTGATGCCGCAAAAATTCAAACCTTGCCGCGGTTCTCAGGCCGCCGCTAAAACTACTGCAAAAGCTGGAGAACTGTTTGTCCCTTCTGGTTTGCCTGAGCCAACATCGCGGTTCCAGCTTGGTTGAGGATCTGGTTCTTAGTAAAAGAAACCATCTCATTCGCCATGTTGGTATCCCGGATGCGGGATTCAGAGGCTTGCAGATTTTCAGCCCCAATATCGAGGCCGCGGACCGCATGCTCCAGGCGGTTCTGGTAGGCGCCAAGATCAGCCCGTTGTTTGCTGATCCTCTTGAGCGCTTCGTCGAGGGTTCCAATGGCACGATTGGCACTATCCGGTTCGGACAGTGAAAGAATACTCTCGTCACCAACATTGCGGACCCCGAGGCCCTTGGCAGTCATGGTGCCGATAAATACCTGTTCCCGCTGATCCATGTTGGCGCCGATATGGAGCCACATAGAGGCGGTAACCACGTTTTCGCCGATTTGGCGGCTGAACCGTCCGGTAAGCATATTCATACCGTTAAATTGGGCGTGGGACGCAATCCGGTCTACTTCGTCAATTAAGGCGGAGACTTCAACCTGAATATACATCCGGTCTTCGGCGGTATAGATACCGTTCGAAGACTGTACCGCCAATTCGCGGATACGCTGCATGATGTCCTGGGTTTCCTGGAGATAGCCTTCCGAGGTCTGAATGAATGAAATACCATTCTGGGCATTAAAAGACGCCATATTCAAACCCCGAATCTGACTCCGCATCTTTTCGGAAACAGCGAGTCCGGAAGCATCATCACCGGCACGATTGATACGCAAGCCACTCGACAGTTTTTCCATGTTTTTGTCCAGAAAAGTCTGGGTGACCTTGAGGGACCTGTCGGCAAACATCGCGCTTAGGTTGTGATTAATGATCATATACACTCCTTTGGCTTTTTCGGCGCCGGTCTGTCCCCAAACGGTGGTTTAGTGACAGCTACCATCCCCTGACGGTTAGGCGCCGCGGCATCCTTGCCGTGATAAAGCCGCGGGGCGGCTTTATCTTGTAGTTTTCCTCCCGGAAAACTACAGAAAAATAATGTGCCATGAAGTTTTTCCAGAGGAAAAACTCCGAACCCTCGACCCACCCGTTTCCGGAAGGGTGAGGGGGAACCATAGGTTCCACTCTGAACCGGTAAACGCGGAGGCCCAACGGGCACGGGTATTATCCGGGTTCATTATTAGTATCGGTTTTCCTGAAAAACGCTTTAGGGAAATTTGCATAAAAAAAGAGGCGGGAAGAATGAGCCCCTGCAGCAAGCTCCGGGGTATTAGACTCACGGCGAATAACCAGGAAGGGCACGAATTTTTCAGGTGAATTTCATGCGTTCGGGGGGCCGGGGTTAAATTCTTTACTGTGAGGGGGGAGCGAGGCCCAGGGCGGCTTCCAGCTGGGCCCGGGGATCCCCCCGGGACGTGAGGGTTTTGACGGCGGCAATGAACTTGGGCAGGTCCCGGCCGGAGCGGTCGTACAGGTCCTCAAAATAGCCGCCGCCGGCATAGTAGAGACGGTAGAGTTCAAGGTAGGCGTTGTTCACCGGTAATTTGGAAAAACCCCGGTAATTGCCGCTGCGGAAAAGGGTGTCGTAATTTTCATCAAACCGTTTTTGGGCGGCTTTGATTGTTTCTTCTTTTTTTTGCAGTTTTTCATCCCTGCCGGCAT